>NZ_LUNH01000003.1:0-87253 GCF_001628525.1 Aeromicrobium sp. REDSEA-S38_B2
GGGTCGCGCAGCCCGAGCCGCAGCAGGGCCCCGAGCTCCATCTCCAGACGCATCACCTCACGGGCGAGGTGCGCGGAGTGCGAGAGCGCGGCGACGGCGAGGTGCAGCTCGGTGTCGGCGGCGCGGAGGGTGGTCGCGTCGGTCGTGCCCGGGTCGGGGAGGATCTCGCGGAGGTCCTCGACCTCCTCCACGTTCGCACGCTCCGCGGCGAGCTCGGCGCAGCCGCTGAGGACGGTCGCGTAGTGGATGCCGTGGTCGGCGATGTCGACGCGGGTCATCGCCGCGACGCGCCGCTCCAGCATCTCGTCGGCCGCGCCGACCGGACGGGTGACGAAGGAGCCGCCGCCGCGCCCCCGCGTCGTCGTGACGAGTCCCTGCGCACGCAGCGACACGAGCGCCTCGCGGGCGGTGACCGTGGCGACGCCGAGCATCGCCGCCAGCTCCGACTCGCTCGGCAGCCGCTCGCCGTCCTCCAGGATCCCCGAGCGGATGGCCTGCGCGAGCCGCTGCTCGACGCGCACGGCACGCCCCAGGTCGCCGATGGGCGCGAACACGGCCGTGCGCGCTCGGGTCGAGCGGCGTCGGACGGCGGCCATGCATCTCCTCGGGTCGACGTCCAGGCTCGGTCGGTGCGGGACGACGGTGGCACCTGTTTACCGGATGGTGACAGAAAGCTGTTTACATTTAACATCTGAAGCCATAGGTTTCTCGACGCGGACAGGGCTCACCAACCCTCCCGCCCCGGCGCGCACGGCGTCGGGACGCCCGCCGAAGGAGACCGATGAGCAGCACCGGCGCCACCCCCGCGATCCGCCTGACCGGGCTCCAGAAGCACTTCGGCGACGTCCGTGCCGTCGACGGCGTCGACCTCGAGATCGCCGACGGCGAGTTCTTCTCGATGCTCGGACCGTCCGGGTCGGGCAAGACCACGGTGCTGCGTCTCGTGGCCGGCTTCGAGCAGCCGACCGGCGGCACGGTGGAGCTCGCCGGTCGCGACGTCACGGGCACGGCACCCTTCGAGCGCGACGTCAACACCGTCTTCCAGGACTACGCGCTCTTCCCGCACATGAGCGTGCTCGAGAACGTCGCGTACGGGCTGCGCGTGCGCGGGGTCGGCAAGGCCGAGCGTCGCAGCCGCGCCCGCGAGGCCCTCGCGACCGTGCGCCTCGACCACGTCGCCGACCGTCGACCGACCCAGCTCTCCGGCGGGCAGCGCCAGCGCGTCGCCCTCGCCCGCGCGGTGGTCGTCCGTCCCAAGGTCCTGCTGCTCGACGAGCCCCTCGGCGCCCTCGACCTCAAGCTCCGCGAGCAGATGCAGGTCGAGCTGAAGCAGCTCCAGCGCGAGCTCGGCATCACCTTCGTCTTCGTGACGCACGACCAGGAGGAGGCGCTCACGCTGAGCGACCGGGTCGCCGTGTTCAACGACGGCCGCATCGTGCAGCTCGGCAGCCCCCAGGAGGTCTACGAGCGGCCCGTCGACGAGTACGTCGCCTCGTTCGTCGGCACCTCGAACCTGTTCGACGCCGAGGCTGCGCGCGCCGTCCTCGGCCGCGACGGTCGCTACGCGCTGCGCCCGGAGAAGATCCACCTCGCCGCCGAGCCCGACGCCGGTGCCGCGACCCCGGAGCACGACCGCGTCCGCGGCGTCGTCGCCGAGACCATCTACCTCGGCATCGGCCGCCGCGTCGTCGTCGACACCGAGCACGGGGCCCGCCTCGTCGTCCTCGAGCCGTCGACGGCGCCCGCCGCCGTCGAGCGGGGCGACCAGGTCGTCGCCTCCTGGCGTCACGCCGACCTCGTGACGCTCGCCTGACCCCCACCCACACCCATCGAAGAGGACGGAACCGAGATGATCCCCACGACCAGGAGAGGACGCGTCGGCGCACTCGCCGCCGCCGTCACCTGCAGCCTCGCCCTCGCCGCCTGTGGCGGGGGTGGCAGCGACGACGCCGCCACCGAGGCACCCACCAAGCTCGGCAAGAACGAGGGCCAGGTCTCGATCCTCGCGTGGCCCGGCTACGTCGAGGACGGCAGCAACGACCCCGACGCCGACTGGGTCACCGACTTCGAGAAGGAGACCGGCTGCAAGGTCACGAGCAAGGTCTACGGCACGTCCGACGAGGCGTTCAACCTCGCCAAGTCCGGCGACTACGACGTCGTCGCCGCGTCCGGCGACCTCACGCTGCGCATGGTCGCCGCCAAGGCCGCGGCCGAGGTCAACACCGACCTCGTGCCCAACTACGCCAAGGTCTTCGACTTCCTGAAGGACCAGGAGTGGAACACCGTCGACGGCAAGAACTACGGCGTGCCGCACGGCTACGGCGCCAACCTGCTGATGTACAACAGCGACGTCGTGAAGGACGAGCCGACGTCGTGGGACGTCGTGTTCGACAAGGGTGCGCAGTACAAGGGCAAGGTCACCGCCTACGACTCGCCCATCTACATCGCCGACGCCGCCATGTACCTCATGGCCAAGCAGCCGGAGCTGAAGATCGAGAACCCGTACGCCCTCGACGAGAAGCAGCTCGCCGCGGCAGTCGACCTCCTCAAGGAGCAGCGCGCCAACGTCGGCGAGTACTGGTCGGACTACCTGAAGGAGGCGTCGGCGTTCAAGACCGGCGACTCGGTCGTCGGCACCACCTGGCAGGTCATCGCGAACACGATCGACCAGGAGAACGTCAAGACGACGGTGCCCGAGGAGGGCGTCACCGGCTGGAACGACACCTGGATGATCGCCGCCAAGGCGAAGCACCCGAACTGCGCCTACGCGTGGCTCAACCACATCGAGGACCCGAAGACGAACGCGCAGGCCACCGAGTACTTCGGCGAGTCGCCGAACTCCGAGGAGGCCTGCGAGTTCGCCAGCGAGGGCTTCTGCGAGACGTACCACGCCGGTGACAAGGCCTACTCGGACAAGATCTGGTACTGGCGCACGCCCATCGAGCAGTGCCTCGACGGTCGCACCGACGTGAAGTGCACCGACTACTCGGACTGGACCAAGGCCTGGACCGAGATCAAGGGCTGACGTGACCCAGCCGAACACGCCCGCGGTGGCCGCTCCGTCCCCCTCCGGGGTCGGGGCGGCCACCCGCCGGGCCTCCTCCTTCCTCGCCACCCGGCCACGGCTGCGGCTCGGCCTGTTCCTCTCCGCGCCGCTCACCTGGCTCGTGCTGGTGTACGTGGTCGCGCTCGCGGCCCTGCTCGTCACCGCGCTCTGGTCGGTCGACGCGTTCACGGGCGAGATCGACCGCGGCCTCACGCTCGACAACCTGCGCGAGGTCGCGACCGAGTCGCTCTACCGGACCGTCACCCTCCGCACGCTCGGCGTCGCGGTGCTCGTGACCGTCATCGACGTCGCGATCGCTCTGCCCATCGCCTTCTTCATGGCCAAGGTCGCGTCGCCGCGCGCCCGACGCATGCTCGTCGTCGCGGTGCTGACGCCGCTGTGGGCCAGCTACCTCGTCAAGGCTTTCGCGTGGCGCTCGCTGCTCAGCGAGGGCGGTCTCGTCGACTGGGTGCTCGACCCGTTCGGCGCGCACAGCCCCGGCTACGGGCTCACGGCCGTCGTCATGACGCAGGCCTACATCTGGCTGCCGTACGTCATCCTGCCGATCTTCGCGGGCATGGAGCGCGTCCCCGACGCGCTGCTCGAGGCCGCGGGCGACCTCGGCGCCTCGGCCGGCACGACGGTCCGCACGGTCGTCATGCCGCTGCTGCTGCCCGCGATCGTCGCCGGCTCGATCTTCAGCTTCTCACTCACGCTGGGCGACTACATCAGCGTCAACATCGTCGGCGGCGCGAACCAGATGCTCGGCAACCTCGTCTACACGAACGTCGGCGCGGCCAACAACCTGCCGCTCGCCGCCGCCATCGCGCTCGTGCCCATCGTCATCATGCTCGGGTACCTCGCGGCGGTCCGTCGCACGGGCGCCCTGGACAACCTCTAGGAGCGCGCCGTGACCCTCAGCCCGACCTCGCGCCGAGCCCTGCTCGCCGTCACCGCCCTCGTGCTCGTGCTCATGTACGCGCCGCTGCTCGTCGTGGTCGCGAACTCCTTCAACCCCGACCCGTCGATGACGTGGCCGCCCGACGGCTTCACCACCGAGTGGTGGGTCCGGGCGTTCCACAGCGCGGGCGCCCGTGACGCGGTGCTGACGAGCGTCGAGGTGGCGCTCGCGTCGACGGCGGTCGCGCTGGTGCTCGGCACCCTCATGGCGTTCGCGCTGCAGCGCTTCCGGTTCTTCGGGCGCAACACCGTGAACCTGCTGGTGATCCTGCCGATCGCGCTGCCCGGCATCGTCACGGGCGTCGCGCTCAACAACGCGTTCCGCGGCATCCTCGCCATCGAGCTCGGCGTCGCGACCCTGGTGGTCGCGCACGCGACCTTCTGCATCGTCACCGTGTTCAACAACGTCGTCGCCCGGCTGCGGCGGATGGGCGGCAACCTCGAGGAGGCCTCGGCCGACCTCGGCGCGGGGCTCTGGACCACCTTCCGGCTGGTCACGTTCCCGCAGCTGCGCTCGGCGCTGCTCGCCGGCGGCCTGCTCGCGTTCGCGCTCAGCTTCGACGAGATCATCGTGACCACGTTCACCGCGGGCCCCGGCACCACGACGCTGCCGATCTGGATCCTCAACAACCTGTTCCGGCCCAACCAGGCGCCGGTCGTGGCCGTCGTCGCGGTCGTGCTCATCGTCGTGTCCGTCGTGCCGATCTGGATCGCCCAGCGCATCGCCGGCGAGGCCGAGACCGTCCGATGAGCGCACGCCTCGTCACCGGGCCGACCTCCGCGCCCTCCCGTAACGTCGGCCGTGCCGACACCGCCACCCCCTCGAAGGAGCACCGATGAGCCTGTACGCCGTCACGAACCCCGCCACCGGCGAGGTCGTCAAGGAGTACCCCACCGCCACCGACGCCGACATCGAGGCCGCGCTCGCGTCGGCCCACGAGGCCTACCGCGGCTGGTCGAAGAGCTCGACGGTGGCCGAGCGCGCCGCGCTCGTGCGCCGCGTCGGCGAGCTGCACGCCGAGCGCCGCCAGGAGCTCGCCGAGATCGCCCAGCGCGAGATGGGCAAGCCGCTCGAGGAGTGCCTGGGCGAGGTCGACTTCTGCACGGCCATCTACGAGTTCTACGCCGACAACGCCGAGCGCTTCCTGGCCGACGAGCCGCTCAAGCTGCTCGAGGGCGAGGGCTCGGCCGTCGTCAAGCGCAGCGCCGTCGGCGTGCTGCTCGGCATCATGCCCTGGAACTTCCCGTCGTACCAGATCGCCCGCTTCGCCGGCCCGAACCTGGCGCTCGGCAACACGATCGTGCTCAAGCACGCCCCGCAGTGCCCGGAGTCGGCCGAGGCGCTGCAGAAGATCTTCCTCGATGCCGGCTTCCCCGAGGGCGCGTACGTCAACATCTACGCGACCAACGAGCAGATCGAGGAGATCATCGGCGACAAGCGCGTCCAGGGCGTGTCCCTGACCGGCTCCGAGCGGGCCGGCGCCGCCGTCGCCGCGATCGCCGGACGCCACCTCAAGAAGGTCGTGCTCGAGCTCGGCGGGTCCGACCCGTTCATCGTGCTCGGCGCCGACGACCTCGACGCCACCGTCGAGCAGGCCGTCAACGCGCGGCTCGACAACACCGGCCAGGCCTGCAACGCGGGCAAGCGCTTCATCGTCGTCGAGGACCTCTACGACTCCTTCCTGGAGAAGTTCACCGCCAAGATCCTCGAGGCGGCCGACGGCATCGCACCGCTCTCGTCGAAGGAGGCCGCCGAGCGGCTCGCCGACCAGGTCGACCGCGCCGTCGAGCAGGGCGCCCACCTGGAGAGCCGCGGCGAGCGCGACGGTGCGTTCTTCCCGCCCGGCGTGCTCACGGGCGTGAAGCCCGGTGACGACGCCTTCCACGAGGAGCTGTTCGGACCGGTCGGCATCGTGTTCAAGGTCAGCTCGGAGGACGAGGCGGTCGAGCTCGCCAACGACACGCCCTTCGGCCTGGGCTCCTACGTCTTCACCGACGACCCCGAGCAGGCGCAGCGCGTCGCCGACCGCATCGAGGCGGGCATGGTGTTCGTCAACGGCGTCGGAGCCGAGGGTGCCGAGCTGCCGTTCGGCGGCGTCAAGCGGTCCGGGTTCGGTCGCGAGCTCGGACGCTTCGGCATCGACGAGTTCGTCAACAAGAAGATGATCCGCACCATCGCCTGATCTCGCCCTGCGAGACACCAGCGTCGTCGCGCGTCATGGGACGCCGCGGGCGGCGTCTCCTGGGTGCGTCGGTCCCGCTCCTCAACAGGGAGGGCGGGACCGACGTCGTCGTCGGGGTCGGTCCGGCGCCGGCACTAGGCTGGCGGTCGTGGTCTACGACGCGCTGTTCTCGACGGTCTTCGCCCGCATGGACCCGGAGGTCGCGCACGAGCAGGCCTTCCGGGCCATCCGCCTCGGAGGTCGGCTCGCGCGACCGCTCACGGCGGTCCCGCCCGCGCCGCGCACGGTGATGGGGCTGACGTTCCCGCACGCCTTCGGCCTGGCCGCCGGCTTCGACAAGAACGCCCGCGCGGTGCCCGGGCTGCTGGGCCTCGGGTTCGGCCACGTCGAGGTCGGCACCGTGACCGCCCGCCCCCAGCCCGGCAACCCACGCCCCCGGCTCTTCCGGCTCGTCGACGACCGCGCCGTCATCAACCGGATGGGCTTCAACAACGACGGCGCCGCCGTCGTCGCGGCCCGGCTGCACCGTCTGCGGCGCACCGCGGTCGGGGCAGACGCCGTGGTCGGCGTCAACATCGGCAAGACGAAGGTCGTGCCGGCCGAGGAGGCCGTCGCCGACTACGTCGAGAGCGCCCGGCTGCTCGCGCCCTACGCGAGCTACCTGGTCGTCAACGTCTCCAGCCCCAACACACCGGGTCTGCGCGACCTGCAGTCGGTCGACGCGCTGCGCCCCATCCTGGCCGCCGTGCGCGACGTCACCGAGCGTCTCCCGCAGGGTCGGCGGGTGCCGCTGGTCGTCAAGATCGCCCCCGACCTCGCCGACGCCGACGTCGACGCGGTGGCCGACCTCGCGCTCGAGCTGGGGCTCGACGGCATCAGCGCCACGAACACGACCATCGAGCGTCCCGCCTCGCTGCTGGCCGACCGCGCGACGATCGACGCGGCGGGCGCGGGCGGCCTGTCCGGCCCCGTGCTGGCCGACCGGGCCACCGAGGTGCTGACCCGTCTGCGCGACCGCGTGGGGGAGCAGGTGGCGCTCGTCGGGGTGGGCGGGGTGACCACGCCCGACGACGTCCGCGACCGGCTCGCCGCGGGTGCCGACCTCGTGCAGGCCTACACCGGCTTCATCTACGGCGGACCGCTGTGGCCGGCGCGTCTCGCGCGCGCTTGCAGGCCCTGAGGGCGTCACGGTCGAGGGGGGTACCCCCGATTTCGTCCTGCACGGGACTACCTGTAGTGTTGCTTCTCGGCTTGCCCCTTTAGCTCAGTCGGCAGAGCGTTTCCATGGTAAGGAAAAGGTCTACGGTTCGATTCCGTAAAGGGGCTCTGAGAGACGAGAACTCGTCCCTCCGTGGCTGGGTAGCTCAGGTGGTTAGAGCACACGACTCATAATCGTGGTGTCGCGGGTTCGAGTCCCGCCCCAGCTACCGCATCCCGGCAGCACCACCCCCAGACCAGAAGAGGCAGACCCGTGGCGAGCAAGAGCTCCGACGTTCGACCCAAGATCACCTTGGCTTGCACCGAGTGCAAGGAGCGCAACTACATCACCAAGAAGAACCGTCGCAACGATCCCGATCGTCTCGACCTCAAGAAGTTCTGCCCGCGCTGCAAGACCCACCAGGTCCACCGCGAGACCCGCTGAACCTCGTTCCTCCCGAGACCCCCGACCGCATGGTCGGGGGTCTCGTGCGTTGACGCCCTCCTGCGACGCGTCCCGCACGGGAGGGGGTGGACCGCGGGGAGGCGTGCTGGCGGTGAGGTCCTAGGCTCGACGCATGGAGCTCGCCGACGTCACCACGCTGCGCCTGGGTGGTCCCGCCCGCGACGTCGTGGAGGTGACGACGGAGGCCGAGCTGGTCGACGCCGTCCGCACCGCCGACGCCGCCGCGACGCCGTTGCTGCTCGTGGCGGGCGGCAGCAACCTGGTCGTCGACGACGCCGGGTTCGACGGCACGGTCGTGCTGGTCCGCACCCGCGGTGTCCAGGTCGAGGCGGACGCGTGCAGCGGTGCGCAGGTCGTCGTGCAGGCGGGGGAGCCGTGGGACGACCTCGTCGCCCTCGCGGTGGAGTCGGGCTGGGTCGGCATGGAGGCGCTGTCGGGCATCCCCGGATCCACGGGCGCGACCCCGGTGCAGAACGTCGGTGCCTACGGACAGGAGGTCGCGCAGACGATCGCCTGGGTGCGGGTGTACGACCGCACCCAGCAGAAGGTGCGCACGATCTTCGCCGTCGACTGCGGCTTCGGCTACCGGCACAGCCGGTTCAAGGCCGAGCCGGGACGCTACGTCGTCCTGGCCGTCGCCTTCCAGCTGCGCCTCGGCGACCTGTCGGCCCCGATCGCCTACGCCGAGCTCGCGACGCGGCTCGGTGTCGACGTCGGCGACCGCGCCCCGCTCGCCGACGTGCGCCGCACGGTGCTCGCCCTGCGCGGCTCCAAGGGCATGGTGCTCGACGCCGACGACCCCGACACCTGGAGCGCGGGCTCGTTCTTCACCAACCCCGTGCTCGACGCCGAGGCGGCCCAGCGGCTGCCCGAGGCCGCCCCCCGGTTCCCGCAGCCCGACGGCAGCGTCAAGACGAGCGCGGCATGGCTGATCCAGGCGGCGGGGTTCGAGCGCGGCCACGCCACGGCGGACGGCCGAGCCAGCCTCTCCACGAAGCACACGCTGGCCCTCACCAACCGCGGCGACGCCTCGAGCGCCGACGTCCTCGCGCTCGCCCGCGAGGTCCGCGACGGCGTGCGCGACGCGTTCGGGGTCACCCTGGTGCCCGAGCCGGTGCTCGTCGGCTGCGCGCTCTGAGACGTCCCTGCGCCGCGTCGCGCACCAGCGGGCGGACGGCCTCTCAGTAGCCGGTGTCGCGGCGCAGCGCCACCAGCTCGACGACGGCCCAGCCGACCAGGGCGAGCACGGCGAGGCCGAGCGCCGTGGTCGCCACCGCGCCCAGGACGACGCCGGCGCGGGCGCGGCTCGCTCCCGTCCAACGTCCCGGCTCGCGCTCGACGTCGCGCAGCACGCCGGCGCCCAGGTACCAGGCCCAAGGGCCGAGCAGCAGCGGCACCACGAGCAGTCCGCCGACGACCGACGCGAGCCCCGTCGCGTAGGCGCGCTCGGCGGCGGGGTGCCGTTCGGCCGCGCCAGGCCCCAACGGGCTCACGAGGTCCGCCAGCGCTCGATGCCGGTGAGTGCCTCGGCCTTGAGGTCGTCGGGGGCGTGGGAGCGACGGACCGACATCGCCGCGAGGGTCGCGAGCTCGTCGTCGCTGAAGTCCTGGGCGGCGCGCAGCACGTTGTACTGGCCCGCCAGGCGCGAGCCGAACAGCAGCGGGTCGTCGGCGCCCAGCGCGACGTCGACGCCGGCCTCGACGAGCGTGCGCACCGGCACCTCCTCGAGCGTGGCGTAGACGCCCAGCGAGACGTTCGACGTCGGGCACACCTCGAGCGCGACCCCGGCGTCGGCGACGCGCGACAGCACCGCAGGATCCTCGCTGGAGCGGACCCCGTGCCCGATGCGCGTGGGATGCAGGTGGTCGAGGCACTGGGTCACGTGCGCGGGGCCGAGCAGCTCGCCGCCGTGCGGCACGAGCGACAGGCCTGCCCGCTCCGCGATGGAGAAGGCGGGCGCGAAGGCGGCCGTGTCGCCGCGTCGCTCGTCGTTGGAGAGACCGAAGCCCACGACGCCGCGGCCCGCGTACTGGGCGGCCAGGCGGGCCAGCGTCCGCGCGTCGAGCGGGTGGCGCGTGCGGTTGGCCGCGACGACCACGGCCACGTGCGTGCCGGTCCGCTCGGTCGCGTCGCGTGCTGCGTCGATGACGAGGTCGGTGAACGCGGTGATCCCCCCGAACCGGGCCCCGTACCCCGACGGGTCGACCTGGATCTCGGTCCACACCGAGCCGTCGCGCGCGTCGTCCTCGGCGGCCTCGAGCACGAGCCGGTGGACGTCGGCCTCGGTGCGCAGGACCGACCGGGCCACGTCGTAGAGCCGCTGGAAGCGGAACCAGCCCTTCTCGTCGGTGGCGACGAGCTGCGGGGGCCACTCCTCGACGAGCGCCGGCGGGAGGCGGATGCCGTCGCGGTCGGCGAGCTCGACCAGCGTGGCGTGCCGCATCGACCCGGTGAAGTGCAGGTGCAGGTGCGCCTTCGGCAGCGTGACGACCGGCCTCACGCGGCGAGCGCCTCGTCGAGGTACGAACGGGCTCCGCCGGACTCGAGCCCGGCGCGCACCCGGTCGACGGTGGAGCGGCGCGCGAGCACGTGGAACAGCATCGAGGGCACCCCGGCCACGACGGCGAGCACGAACGGCCAGGGCCCCTCGTCGAGCGTGAACGCGAGCGCGATACCGAGGATCACCGGCACCTCGGTGACGACGAAGCGCAGGATCATCAGCGTCTGGTAGGTGGCGACGGAGCGTCGGCGTGCCTCCGCCTCGCCGAGCCCGGGCGGCAGCGGGGCGGCGCGGTAGCCGACGGCCTGCGCCAACGCGAACGCCGCGGCGACGAGCGCCAGCACGCCCAGGGCGACCGGGAGGGTGAGCCGACCCTCCGACGGTGGCAGCACCACGAGCACGGCGACGAGCACGAACAGGGGCGACGAGCAGAGCGCCAGCGCGAGTACGCGCAACGTCCGGCCGGGCGACGGGACGGCGTTCGCGGCACTCATGGAGCCACGGTAGCCGTCCCGCGCCGCTCAGGCCTCGTGTGCCTTCTCCACCGCGCGGGCGGCCTTCTCCACGGCGTCGGCGACCCGGTGGTGGACCTCCGGGTGGAACACGCTCGGGACGATGTAGTCGGCGTTCAGCTCGTCGTCCTCGACGCACGCGGCGATGGCCTCCGACGCCGCGAGCAGCACCGGCACCTCGATGCCGTGGCTGTGCGCGTCGAGCAGACCGCGGAAGATGCCCGGGAACGCGAGCACGTTGTTGATCTGGTTGGGGTAGTCCGAGCGTCCGGTGGCGACGACCCGCGCGTGCTGGCGGGCCAGCGACGGGTCGATCTCCGGGTCGGGGTTGGCCAGGGCGAACACGACGGCGTCGTCGGCCATGGTCTCGACGTCGGCGGCGTCGATGAGGCGCGGCGCGCTGACGCCGATGAAGACGTCGGCGTCGCGCAGGGCGTCCTTGAGGGTCCCCGTGACCCCGCGCGGGTTCGTGTTCTCGCCGATCCAGCAGAGGGTCGGGTCGGTGTCGCCGCGCTCGGTCGAGACGATGCCGTCGACGTCGCACACGACGACGTCGCTCAGGCCGGCACCGAGCAGCAGCCGCAGGATGGCGGTGCCGGCGGCGCCTGCGCCGACGAGGACCACGCGCACGTCCTCGAGCGACTTCTCGACCACGCGCAGCGCGTTGCGCAGGGCCGCGAGCACGACGATGGCGGTGCCGTGCTGGTCGTCGTGGAAGACGGGGATGTCCAGGCGCTCGCGCAGCCGTGCCTCGATCTCGAAGCAGCGGGGCGCCGAGATGTCCTCGAGGTTCACGCCGGCGAAGCCGGGGGCGACGGCGGCGACGATCTCGACGATCTGGTCGACGTCCTGCGTGTCGAGGCACAGCGGCCAGGCGTCGATGCCGCCGAAGGTCTTGAACAGGGCGGCCTTGCCCTCCATCACCGGCAGGGCGGCGTGCGGGCCGATGTTGCCGAGGCCGAGCACGGCCGACCCGTCGGTGACGACGGCGACGCTGTTGCGCTTGATGGTGAGTCGGCGCGCGTCCTCGCGGTCGGCGGCGATCGCCTGGCAGATGCGCGCGACGCCGGGCGTGTAGACCATCGACAGGTCGTCGCGGTTGCGCAGGGCGTGCTTCGACGCGGTCTCGATGACGCCGCCGAGGTGCATGAGGAACGTGCGGTCGGAGACCTTCTTGACCTCGACGTCGGGGATCGCGCGCAGCGCGTCGGTGATGCGGTCGGCGTGGTGCGTGTCGCCGGCGGCGATCGTCAGGTCGATGCGCAGCGCGTCGCCGCGCGACGCGGCCACGTCGAGCGCGGTCACGACGCCGCCGCTCTGCTCGACCGTGGTCGTGAGGTGGCCGACGGCGGTGCCGCCGGCCGGCACCTCCAGGCGGACGGTGATGGAGTGGGACACGTTCGGCGCGGGGGAGGCCCCGACCGCGCTCTCGGTCGTCGAGTGAGTCACGATCCCCAGTCATACGCCCGCCCGCCGGTTACCGGCCAGTCGCGCACATTGTGTTCACGCCGGGTGACCTTGCTGCTGCGCTGCTCGGCTCGCGCTGGGGGTGGCTTCCGAAAGTGCCTCGACCGGGTGGCCGGGTGCAATCCACTGACGAGGGGGCCGGCCGGTCGAACGCTTCTGCGTTCACGACGGGATCCCGTAGTCAACGCAGAAGCCTTCGATCTTCCGCACGCGAACGCAGATTCTTGCGTCCACGCGGGCCACAGCCCGAGATCCGAGGCCGGCCCCCACCAAGGTCACGACGAAGGCAGGCAGCGCAGCAGCGGGACGAGGCCCACCGCACCCGGCGCACCGGCGACGTCGACGAACCCGCGGGCAGCGCACCGGCCCGTCCGTCCCGAGGCGGTTCGACTCCGCCGCCTCCCACCCCGTACACTGGTCTGACCGGTGAGAAAGTCACGCTGTCTCGTCATGCCCTCGTCCCTGCCTGCAGGACGGGCGTGGTCGACCAGGGTCACCGGCAGACGGCACTAGCTCAACTGGCAGAGCATCGGTCTCCAAAACCGAAGGTTGGGGGTTCAAGTCCCTCGTGCCGTGCCAGCACGACGCACCACCAGACCAGCACGATCCAACGAAGGGAACACCGTGAGCGAGAGCCACGAGACGTCGGCCACGAAGGAGCGGCGCACCTCCCCGCTGACCTTCTACCGCCAGGTCGTCGCGGAGCTGCGCAAGGTCGTGTGGCCCACGCGACCGCAGGTCGTCAACTACTTCTTCGTCGTGCTCGTCTTCGTCCTGATCATGATGGCGTTCGTCGCCGGCCTGGACTACGGGTTCGGCAAGGCGATGTTCGCCGTCTTCGCGTGAACCCCAGACGCACACCCGCAGAGGAACCTTGTGACTGAACAGTCCCCCGAGACGAGCCCCGTCGAGGTCGAGGAGCTCTCCGACGTCGAGGCCGCCGACGAGGCGCCCGAGGTCGAGGAGACCACCGACGACCTCGACACGCTCGACGCACCCGACGAGACGGTCGACACCGACCAGGCCGACGAGGCCGAGGTCGACGCCGACCTCGAGGCCGACGCCCCCGTCGACGCCGCCCCGGTCGACGCCCTGGCGGAGTTCCGCGAGCGCCTGCACAGCCAGATCGGCGACTGGTACGTCGTGCACACGTACTCCGGCATGGAGAAGCGGGTCAAGGCGAACCTCGAGAACCGCATCACCTCCCTCAACGCCGAGGACTACATCTTCGAGATCGTGGTCCCGACCGAGGAGGTCGCCGAGATCAAGAACGGCCAGCGCAAGCTCGTCAAGCGCACCGTCCTGCCCGGCTACGTCCTGGTCCGCATGGACCTCACCGACGAGTCGTGGGGCGTCGTGCGCCACACGCCGTCGGTCACCGGCTTCGTGGGCAACTCCCACCAGCCCGTGCCCCTCAGCCTCGCCGAGGTGGAGCAGATGCTCGCCCCGGCGGTGGAGGCCGAGGTCGCCCAGCAGGCGGCCGACGCCCCCGAGCAGCAGCAGACGGCCTCGTCCCCCAAGGTCGAGTTCGCCGACTTCGCGACGGGCGACTCCGTCATGGTCGTCGACGGTCCGTTCGCCACGCTGCACGCGACCATCACGGAGATCAACCTCGACGCTCAGCGGGTCAAGGCCCTGGTCGAGATCTTCGGTCGCGAGACCCCGGTCGAGCTGAGCTTCACCCAGATCCAGAAGGTGTGACCCCGACGTCGGCCCGGCCGACGTCCGCCACCTCGACCCGCACCACCCATCCACCAGAAGGACCCGAAGAAGAATGCCTCCCAAGAAGAAGGTCGCAGCGCTCGTCAAGGTGCAGCTGCAGGCCGGCCAGGCCAACCCCGCGCCGCCCGTCGGCACGGCGCTCGGCCCGCACGGCGTCAACATCATGGAGTTCTGCAAGGCGTACAACGCCGCCACGGAGTCCATGCGCGGCAACGTCGTCCCCGTCGAGATCACGATCTACGAGGACCGTTCGTTCACGTTCGTCACGAAGACGCCGCCCGCGGCCGAGCTGATCAAGAAGGCCGCCGGCCTCGCGAAGGGCTCGCCCGTCCCGCACAAGGACAAGGTCGGCAAGCTCAGCAAGGACCAGATCCGCGAGATCGCCACGACGAAGCTCCCGGACCTGAACGCGAACGACATCGACCAGGCCATGAAGATCGTCGAGGGAACCGCCCGCTCCATGGGCGTCACCACCGACTGACCAACCCCCCACCGAGCAGTACGTGGCAGGGCCGGCTGGGCCCGCGAGACCACACCTGGTGCACAACCGAAGGAAGCCAGACATGACACAGCGCAGCAAGGCGTACCGCGCCGTCGCCGAGAAGATCGACCGCGACGCCCTCTACACCCCGCTCCAGGCCACCACGCTGGCCAAGGAGTCGGGCAGCAAGAACTACGACTCCACCGTCGACGTCTCCGTGCGTCTCGGGGTCGACCCTCGCAAGGCCGACCAGATGGTGCGCGGCACCGTCAACCTGCCCCACGGCACCGGCAAGACCGCCCGGGTCCTGGTCTTCGCCACCGGCGCCAACGCCGACGCCGCCCGTGAGGCCGGCGCCGACCACGTGGGTGCCGACGAGCTCGTGGAGCAGGTGAACGGCGGCTGGCTCGACTTCGACGCCGTCGTCGCCACGCCCGACATGATGGGCAAGGTCGGTCGCCTCGGCCGCGTCCTCGGCCCGCGCAACCTGATGCCGAACCCCAAGACCGGCACGGTGACCGTCGACGTCGCCAAGGCCGTCAGCGACATCAAGGGCGGCAAGGTGCAGTTCCGCGTCGACCGTCACGCGAACCTGCACTTCGTCATCGGCAAGGCCTCGTTCTCCGCCGAGCAGCTCGCCGAGAACTACGGCGCCGCCATCGAGGAGATCCTGCGTCTCAAGCCGGCCAGCTCCAAGGGCCGCTACCTGAAGAAGATCACGGTCTCCACGACCCAGGGTCCGGGCGTCCCGGTCGACCCGTCGCACCTGCGCAACTTCGCGGCGGCCGACGAGGCCTGAGCCTGCGTCGTCCCACCCAGGACCCCCTCCGCCGACGCGGAGGGGGTCCTGTGCGTGTGGGCGGCCCCCTGGTGGCCGCCGTCGCTGGTCAGGCGGACGGGCAGCGCCGGGGGAGGATCAGCTGCAGCTGCGACCCGGGGGCGTCCGGCACGGTCAGGTAGCCGCCGACGGCCTCGGCGGTGGTGGCCGCGGCGGTCAGGCCCGCGTCCTGGGCGGCCGCGTCGTCGCCGTGCAGGATGCCCACGGGCACCCGTCGTCCGCCGAGGTCGCCGACGCGCACGTGCACGACGTCGCGCAGCTGCGCCACGTCGACGGTCACGGTGCCGCTGCCCCGGGTGGCGGCGTGCGCCACCAGGGCGTCGACGACCTGGCGCACCGGCTCGGAGGCCACGCGCGCCCGCACGGGCGCCGCAGCGCCCAGCACCAGCCCGCGGCCCTGGTCCGACAGCGGCTCGCGCCACCGGTCGACGACGGTGGAGGTCAGCGCGACGAGGTCGACGTCGAGCTCCTCGGCCGTGCTGACGTCGCGTCGCTCCTCGAGCAGGTCGGCGACCGCCGCGCCCAGCCGGTCGACCTCGCCGATGGCGCGCTCCAGCTCGACCGTGATCTCGGCCGGCACCTGCTCCCAGCGGGTCAGGTCCTCCAGGGAGAGGCGTAGGGCGGTGAGCGGGGTGCGCAGGTCGTGGGAGGCGCTCACGGCGATCGCGCGCTCGCGGTCGACCTGGCCGTCGAGCCGGTCGGTCGTCTCCTGCAGGGTGCGGCCGAGGTCGTCGAACGGTCGGGTCACGTGCCGGGCGGCGACGAGGCCGACCACTCCCGCGAGCACGGCGGCTGCGAGCGCGGCGGCCACGTGCGCGAGCACGCCGTGGTCGGCGAGGTCGGACGTCGTCGACAGCAGCAGCACGAGCAGGGCCAGGCCGACGAACGCTGCGACCAGCCGCTCACGCATCGGCGCCGCCGGTCTCCCAGCGGAAGCCCACGCCCCGCACGGTGACGAGCCGCGCCGGTGCGTCGGCGTCCTCGAGCTTCTGGCGCAGCCGTCCGATCGTCGTGTCGAGGGTCTTCGTGGAGCCGAACCAGTTCTCGTCCCACACCTCGTCCATCACGCGCTCGCGCGTGACGACGCTCCCGCCCGCGGACTCGACCAGGGCGAGCACGTCGAACTCCTTGACGGTCAGCCCGAGCTCGGTGCCGTCGACCCAGGCGCGGCGCGTGTCACGGTCGACCCGGACGCCGCCGGCGACCGGGTCGTCGGGGACGGCCGGTGCGGTCCGCGCCGTGCGCCGCAACAGGGCACGCACCCGGGCCAGCAGCTCGGCGAGGGCGAACGGCTTCGGCAGGTAGTCGTCGGCGCCGACGTCGAGGCCGACGACGCGGTCGAGCTCGCCGCCACGCGCGGTCAGGATCATGACGCCGCCGTCGTAGCCGGACGCCCGGGCCCGCCGGCAGACCTCGAGCCCGTCGACGTCGGGCAGGCCGAGGTCGAGCAGGACGAGGTCGACGGTCTCGGCGGCGAGCCGCTCGAGGGCCTCGCCGCCGGTCGCGACACGCTCGACGACGTAGTCCTCGCGCTCCAGGGTGCGCACGAGCGGGGCGGCGATCTGGTCGTCGTCCTCGACGACCAGCAGGGTGGGCGACATCTCAGGAAGCATACGGTCGGTCCGCCTCAGAAGTCTCGGTCGGCGGTGCCGGTCTCGGTGGCCGGCGCGGTGGAGCACTTCTGACCGGTCAGGTCCGTGGCGCTGGCCGAGGGGCTCCAGACCATCGTGGCCGCGGTGGTCACGGTGCGCAGGCCCGTCCCCGAGCTCACCGCACCGAGCCGGATCGTCACCACCGTGCGCGTCGCCGTGCCCACGGTGACGGTGCTGGCCGTGACGGTCCCGTTCCACTGCAGGGTCTTGCCGTTCTTCAGGTAGTCGGCCCGCAGGTTGATGCTGCCGAGGTTCAGGCCGGGCACGTCGAGCGTGTCGTCCCTCGAGCCGAAGCCGACGGAGGAGACCGCCCCGTCGCGAAGCCGCACCGTGACGGCCCGCGCCGTCCCGTCCCACCCGGCCACGAGCGACGCGGGGGAGACCTTCTCGCTGTACGTGAGCGTGACGGTGTCGCCGCTGTCGAGCCGGCCCACGGTCCCGCCGCCGTTGGCGGCCTGCACGTCGAGGGCGCGCACCGGGCTGTTGTCGACGACCCGGCCCGCGACGATGCTCGAGACGGTCGTCGTGCCGCGGGCGTCCAGCAGCACGGCGCGCAGGTCGATGCTGCCGTCGGCGACCGTCCTCGTGTCGAAGGCGCAGCTGTAGGGCGCGGTCGTGTCGGTGCACACGTCGGTCCAGGTTCCACTGCCGGCGACGGCGCGCTGGATCCGCACCGACGTCGCGCCGGCGGGGGCGTTGGCGCTCGCGGCGAGCGTGACGGTCCCGGTGAGGTACGTGCCCGGGTCGGTCATCGACACCGAGGAGACGGTGTTGTCGACGACGCGTCCGGTCACGACCGCGGAGGTGGTCTGCAGGCCGACGCCGTCGGTCGCGACGGCGCGGACGGAGTAGGTGCCGTCGGGCAGTGCGGTGGTGTCGAAGCGGCACGACCACGGAGCGGCCGTGACGGTGCACAGCGAGCGCCAGGTGCCGGAGGTCCCCGCCACGTACTGCAGGTCGACCGTGTCGACGCCCGCTCCGGCGTCCGACGCCGTCGCCGCGAACGTGCGCACACCGCTGAGCGGCGTGCCGGGGTCGACCATGGTGACCGTGGGGCGGGTGTTGTCGACGAGCACGTCGGTCTGCACGACGGACGTGTAGGTCGTCACGCCGGCCACGACCGCGGCGCGCAGGTCGTAGGACCCGTCGGCGAGGCTCGCGGTGCTCCACTGGCAGGTCGCGACGTTCGAGACCAGCAGGACCCCGGTGCAGGCCGTCGTCCAGCGGCCGGAGCCGGCCGGTGCGTACTCCAGGCGCGGTGTGCCGAACGGCAGGCCCGCGTTGTAGACGGTCATGGTCGCCGTGACGGTGCCGCTGACGGCGTCGGCGACGGGCGACAGCGCGATGGCGAAGCTGTTGGCCACGTAGGTGCGGACGACGTCGGAGGTCGTGCTGTAGCCGGCGCGGTCGGTGGCGACCGCGCGCAGGTCGTACGGACCGTCGGGGGTGGTGCCCGTGCGGGTGTCCCACGCGCAGGAGTACGGCGCCGTCGTGTCGGTGCACAGCGTCGTCCAGGTGGCGGCGTCCGCGGCCTGGTACTGCACGACCACCTGCGCGACCCCGGACTGTGCGTCGCTCGCGGTCGCGGCGATCGTCGCCGTGCCGCTCACGCTGCCGCCGGTCGGCGGGGTGACGGCCACGGTGGGCGGCGTCCAGTCCGCCGCGGCGGTCACGGTGCTAACGGAGTTCATCGTGCGGGCCGTGAACGTCGCCGACGAGAAGCCGGTCGCGGAGACCGCGACGGCGACGAGGACCGCCACGAGACCTACCAGGGGCAGGCGGCGCCGGGCAGGCGCCGGAGCGAGGTGGCGGGCGTTCATCGGCATGTCTCCCACGCTACGAAGAGGGGCTCCACAGGACGGTCACGCGCAGGTCACGCGCGCTCCACGAAGCAGGTCAGGGGGTGGCGGGCGCGACGCTCGACGGTGCCAGCACCTGCTCGGCCCGCGCCCGACGGTCGCGGCCGCGTCGACCCTCGCGGAGGGCCCGGAGGAGCTCCACGGCGCTGGCGAGCGCGACGAGGCCGGCGGGCACGCCGAGGACGAGCACGCGCACGTCGCGGTCGGCGAGGGCGACGAGCACCCAGCCGACGTGGGGCACGTGGTGCCGGACGACGGGCTGCGTGGGCGCGGTGAGCGAGAACCGCCAGGGGTCGGGCTGCGGGTTCGCATCACCCTGCGTCCGGAGCAGGCGGCCACCGCCCTCCGCGGTGCCGATCTCGATGATGCGGTGCGTCACGAGGTTGGGGACGCCGCTGTCGGCGGGAGGCTGGTAGGTGATCACGTCGCCGACGGCGAGGTCCGCGACCGGCACGGCCTTCTCGAGGACGATCGAGCCCTTGTCGATGGTCCCGGTCATGGAGCCACCGGTGATCACGTAGCGCTGGTAGCCCAGGAGGCTCGGCGCGAGGTAGGCCAGACCGGCGAGGGTCGCCACGACCAGGAGCGCGTTGACCGCCGAGGAGGTGACGCGGCGTGCGGTGCGACGCTCGACGCGGTGCTGCGCTGAGGTGCTCATGGTGCTCTCCCTGCTGGCGGTGGACGGGCCGTGGTGGCTGGTGGCGGTGGAGGTGGTTCGAGGAGGCGCGCGACGGGCGCGCCCCCTCGGGCCCGGCGCTGCGGCCCTCCCCGCGTGCCGGGCGACCCGGACGTGACCCTCCCTCCACGTCACGTCCGGGCTGGTCTCACTGGTTGGTGGTGGTGGCGGCGAGCTGCGTGGAGTCCCAGCTGTAGGCGGCCGAGGCGGTCTTGCCCTGCTGCGTGTTGTCCGCCGTGTCGGCCAGGCGCACCGAGAAGGTGTAGGAGCTGGCGACGCCGGGGTCGACGGTGCCGAGCGGGTTCTTCTGGCCGTCGGTCAGGCCGCCGAAGTTGCCGTCGTAGACCTTCGTGCCCGTCGTGGTGTTGGTGATGGTGAGCGAGAGCGCGTTGTCGGCGAAGCCGTTCGTCGAGGACGTCTCGGTCAGGCTGAACGAGGCCGGCAGCGAACCGGTGTTCGTGATGGTGAGGCTGCCGTTGACGACGTCGCCGGGCTTGATGTTCGACAGCGAGAAGACCGCCGCGTTGTTCTTGGAGTTCGTGTGCGTCAGGGTGCCCGACGTCACCGAGCTGATCGTGTTCGCCGTGCTGGAGGTGAACGTCGCGCCCGAGCCGATGGCGACGGCGCCGGCGGCGAGCAGGGTGGCGAGGGGGAGGAGGACCTTCTTGGTGTTCATGGTGTGGCTTCCTGTGCGGTGCTGCGTGATCGAGGTGATGTCGACGACGCTACGGAGCCGAGATCCACAGAAGTCCCCCACGAGATCCCCACGCACTCCACGTCTGGGAACCGGTCGGCGGCTACCCCGCGGGAAGCTCGAACCACACCGCCGCGCCACCGGCCGGGGAGTCCTCCGCCCCGACCCGGCCGCCGTGGGCCTGCACGAGCCGACGCGTCGTCGCCAGGCCGATGCCGTGGCTGTCGGGGTCGTCGCCGCGGTCGTACAGGTCGAAGACCTCCCGTCGCCGCTCGGGCTCGATGCCCCGGCCGTTGTCGGCCACCGTCACCCGCCAGGCGTCGCCGTGGCGGTGCGCGGTCACGCTCACCTGTGCCGGGACGCCGGGGCGCGTGAACTTCAGCGCGTTCGTGAGCAGGTTCAGCACGACGGAGTACAGCATGTCCGCGTCGGCGCGGACCGTCGGCAGCATCCCGACCGTCACCGTCGCGCCACCCTGGCGCACCACGGGCTCGAGGTCGGTCAGGGCGAGGGTGAAGACGTGCTCCAGCGGGGTGTCGACGAGGGAGAGGCGTCCGCCGCGCACGGCGAACTCGAGCATCTCCTCGATCATCCGGTTCATGCGACGGCCGGCGTCGGAGACCGCCCGCACGACCGTGCCGAGGTCCCCGCGGGTGGCGACGACCGGCTCGGTCTCCAGAAGCTCCACGTTGGCGAGGATCGCGGTGAGCGGGCTGCGCAGGTCGTGGCTCACCTGCCCGGCGAAGAGCGCCAGGTGGTGGTTGGCGCGCTCGAGCTCCCGGGTGCGCAGCCTCAGCTCCAGCACGTCCATGACCTGCTCGGCCACGGTGCGCAGCGACGTCTCCTGCTCCGGGGTGAGCTCGCGCGCGGACTCGTCGAACAGGCACAGCCGTCCGAGGTGCACGCCGTCGGGCGTCACCAGCGGGGCCGACGCGTAGAACCGGACGGCTCCGATGACGCCCGTGACGAACGGGTTGGTCCGGAAGCGCTCGTCCACGGTGGCGTCCGGCACCACGACGGCGTCGCGCTCGGCCATCACCGCCGCGCACATCGAGTCCGACCGCGAGCACACCGACGGTGCGATCCCCGCCGTGGCGACGATCTGGTGCTGCTGGTCACGCGTGATGATGTTGATGGCCGCGCTGGGCACGTCGCAGGCCTGCGCCGCGAGGTCGACGAGCGCCTGCAGGTCGCGACCGACCGGCTCGGTGAGCACCGCGTAGCGCGCGAGCTCCTGCTCCTGCTGGTCGGTGGTGCCTCCGACGACCTCGATCACGTGTCCTCCTCGCCGTACGTCACGACGCCGCTGCGTGTGACGGGGGTCTCGTCGCGCATGCCAGGATGCCCCCGCGGGAGACCATCCGTCACCTCGCGTACCCCTTCGAGCGGCAGGTACGCTCCAAACATGAACCTTCGCCTCAAGAAGACCACCGCGGCGCTGGCCCTCGTGCTGGCCGCCGGCACCACCCTCGCCGCGTGCGGCGGTGACGACTCCTCCCAGGCGAAGGGCGACTCGTCCTCCGTCGGCGAGAAGGCGTCGACCACGCTCACGAAGGACAACTTCTTCACCGAGGTCTCCCAGGCCCAGCAGGACGCCAAGACCAGCCACGTCGAGATGGACTTCGGCGTCAGCGGCCAGGAGATCAAGGCCAGCGGCGACGTCGCGGTCGCGAAGGACGTCGCCGACACGAAGATGGCGATGAAGATGTCCGCCGGCGCGCAGGGCGACATCGAGATGCGTCTCGTTGACGGCGTGTTCTACATGAACATGGGCCCGATGACGCAGAACAAGTTCGCGAAGATCGACCTCAACGACACGAGCAACCCGATCGGCAAGCAGTTCAGCGGCCTGCTGGACAGCGTCGACCCCTCCAAGCAGATCGAGCAGCTGCAGGGCTCGATCACGAGCTTCGAGCAGAAGGGCGCGGCCAAGCAGATCGACGGCGTCGAGGCCAAGCCGTACGTCGTCGGCGTCGACTCCCAGAAGATCGTCTCCCAGCTGGGCGCGGCCGGCGCGGGCGCGTCGTCGCAGCTGCCGAAGGAGATCGTCTACACGATGTGGATCGGCCCTGACAACCTCCCGCGTCGCATCACGCTGGACCTCGCGGGCACGGCGATGACGATGGACTACAGCAAGTGGGGCGAGGACGTCTCCATCGAGGCGCCCGCGCAGGACCAGATCTCCGACGTCGACCTCGGCCAGATGGGCGCAGGCTCCCTGTAGGTCCCTGCACGCCCTCGCCGAGCCCCCGTCGCACCGGATTTGGTGCTGCGGGGGCTCGTGCGTAGACTGGACCAGCCGAAGACCGCTGGTCGGGTCCCACCTGGGTCCCGTGAAGTGCCTCGAACGGGGCGGCCCGCGCAGGTGTCCTCATGGTGGTGGGTTCCCAGAGCCTCCCGACGTGCGCATCCCTGCATGGCGTCGGTCGTAGGCAACGACCACCTGAAGGAGACCCATGGCAAACGCGGAGAAGGTCGCCGCCGTCGCCGAGCTCACGCAGAGCCTGCGCGAGTCGGACGGCATCGTCCTCACCGAGTACCGCGGTCTCACCGTGAAGCAGCTGCAGGAACTGCGGCGCTCGCTCGGTGAGGGTGCGAGCTATGCCGTCGCCAAGAACACGCTGACCAAGATCGCGGCCCGCGAGGCCGGGGTCGAGCTGTCCGAGGACCTGCTGACGGGTCCGACCGCCATCGCCTTCATCAAGGGCGATGTCGTCGAGGCGGCGAAGGGTCTGCGTGACTTCGCGAAGGCCAACACCACCCTCGTCATCAAGGGAGGCTTCCTCGACGGGAAGGCTCTCGACGCCGACGAGGTCAAGAAGCTGGCGGACCTCGAGTCGCGCGAGGTCCTCCTCGCCAAGCTCGCGGGCGCGATGAAGGGCAGCCTTCAGAACGCCGTGTCGCTCTTCAACGCCCCCCTCGCCCAGACGGCCCGCCTCGTGGCGGCCCTCGAGGCGAAGAAGGCCGAGGAGGCGCCTGCCGCCGACACTGCCGACGAGGCCCCCGTGGCCGAGACGGCGCCCGAGGTCGAGGCTTCCGCCGAGACCGACTCCGAGGGCTGAACGCCCGATTCACATCGGGACCCCCTCGGGGTCTCACCAACGAAAGGACGCCAATCATGGCGAAGCTCAGCACCGACGAGCTGCTCGACGCATTCAAGGAACTGACCCTCATCGAGCTCTCCGAGTTCGTGAAGGCCTTCGAGGAGACCTTCGAGGTCACCGCCGCTGCCCCCGTGGCCGTGGCTGCTGCCGGCGCCCCCGCGGCCGCCGGTGGCGACGCCGGTGACGCCGCCGCCGAGCAGGACGAGTTCGACGTCGTCCTCGAGTCGGCCGGCGACAAGAAGATCCAGGTCATCAAGGAGGTGCGCGGTCTCACGAGCCTCGGCCTGAAGGAGGCCAAGGACCTCGTCGAGGGCGCTCCGAAGCCCGTCCTGGAGAAGGTCAACAAGGAGACCGCCGACAAGGCCAAGGAGGCCCTCGAGGCCGCCGGCGCCACGGTCACGCTCAAGTGATCTGAGGCTGTCAGCCTGACGTCCGCAGTGACGTCGACGAGGACCCCCGTCGCCCCGGGACACCGGGTGCGGCGGGGGTCCTTCGCGTCCGCCCGGCAGGGCCACTCGTCCCGAGCGTCCCTGTGTCGTCGGCACGCGGACGCAGAACGCTGCTCGAGATCCACAGCACCGCAGACGCACGACCCTGCATTCGTGCGTACCAGGGCGAACCTCTCTGCGTCCGCGCCGGGATACCGCAGCGGACGCAGCATCCCTGGGGTCCCAGCGCACGGACGCGGAACCTCGTGCTCGACGCGACCCCGGTCCGAGATCACGTGCACCGCGGCTCGCTCCCACCTCCACACGAACCCACACCGCTGCGGGCGCGGACCGCCGACGACCGCACCCCTCGGACCCACCGGTCACGGGTCGAAAGTCCCTGCGCCGGCCTCGACGACGGCCGCGTAGCAGCCCCGTGACGGCGCGGGCGACGAGTCATGACGGTGCCGTCCACGTGACGGATGCCACCTTTGTCACCCCGAGTTGCATGAGGTACGGTCGCTGAGACCTGCGACACGTTACTGACGAGTCAACTCATGAGGGAGTTCTCGTAACCGGCGTCGCACAGTGTCGTTACAATAGGTGGTCCGGGTCACATCGACCCGGACCCCGTGGTGAGTGTCCGGGTCGCGCTGGAGTGGAGGAGGGGTCCGTGGGCGTCGAGGTCAAGGTCGAGAACCTGACGAAGAGCTTCGGGTCGCAGCTGATCTGGGGAGACGTCTCGTTGACGCTGCCCGCGGGTGAGATCTCGGTGATGCTGGGTCCGTCGGGTACGGGCAAGTCGGTGTTCCTGAAGTCGCTGATCGGTCTGCTGAAGCCCGACGAGGGCCACATCTGGATCGAGGGCGTCGACATCGCGACGTGCAAGGAGAAGGACCTCTACGAGATCCGCAAGCTGTTCGGCGTGCTGTTCCAGGACGGCGCCATGTTCGGCTCGATGAACCTCTTCGACAACTGCGCGTTCCCGCTGCGCGAGCACACCCGCAAGTCCGAGTCCGAGATCCGACAGATCGTCATGGACAAGATGGACATCGTGGGTCTGGCCGGCGCGGAGATGAAGCTGCCCGGCGAGATCTCCGGCGGCATGCGCAAGCGCGCCGGCCTGGCGCGCGCCCTCGTCCTGGAGCCGGAGATCCTGCTCATCGACGAGCCCGACTCCGGCCTCGACCCGGTGCGCACCGCCTACATCAACCAGCTCTTCATCGACCTGAACGCGCAGATCGACGCGACGTTCCTGATCGTCACGCACGACATCAACTCCACGCGCACCGTCCCGGACAACATCGGCCTGCTCTACCACAAGCACCTGGCGATGTTCGGCCCGCGCGAGATGCTCCTGTCCTCGACCGAGCCGGTCGTGGCGCAGTTCCTCAACGCCCAGCGCGTCGGCCCGATCGGCATGTCCGAGGAGAAGGACGCCGCCGAGCTGGCCGCGGAGGCCGAGCTCGACATGCCGCCCCTGCCGCCGATCCCGCGCCAGCTCGAGCCCTCCGACGGTCGTCCGCGGGCCGGGCAGCGCGAGCCGGGCGCCTGGTGCCGCGAGCACGGGATCACGCCGCCCCCCGGCTCCTTCGAGGAGAACATGAGCCTCGCGCCGGGTGCCACGGCGTGAGCGCAACGAAGCTGACGGCTCCCGCACGCGTCGCGGGTGGGCTGTTCGCCTTCATGCTCGACGTCACCGTCGCGCTGTTCCGGCGTCCGTTCCAGCTCAAGGAGTTCCTGACGCAGGCGTGGTTCATCGTCACCGTGACGATCGTGCCCACCGCCCTCGTCTCGATCCCCTTCGGCGCGGTCATCGCGCTGCAGGTCGGCGGCCTCATCAAGCAGTTCGGCGCCCAGTCGTTCACCGGCTCCGCGGCCGTGCTCGCGGTGGTGCGCGAGGCCGGCCCGATCGCCACGGCCCTGCTGATCGCGGGCGCCGCCGGCTCGGCCATCGCCGCCGACTTCGGCTCGCGCAAGATCCGCGAGGAGCTCGACGCGATGATGGTGCTGGGCATCGACCCGATTCAGCGCCTCGTCGTGCCGCGCGTGCTCGCCTGCATGCTCATCGCCGTCTTCCTGAACGGGTTGGTGACCATCGTCGGCGTGGCGGGCGGCTACGTCTTCAACGTCGTCCTGCAGGACGGCACACCAGGGGCGTACCTGGCGTCGTTCACGGCACTCGCGCAGCTGCCCGACATCTACCAAGGCATGGTCAAGGCCGTCATCTTCGGCTACATCGCCGCGATCGTGGCCTCCTACAAGGGCATGAACGCCAAGGGCGGGCCGAAGGGCGTGGGCGACGCGGTGAACGAGGCCGTGGTGATCACGTTCCTCCTGCTGTTCATCGTGAACTTCTTCGTCTCGGCCATCTACATCCAGCTCGTGCCGCCGAAGGGGATGTGAGCATGGCGACCAAGGTCAGCGCGCTCTACGAGCGCCCCGCAGCCGCCCTGGAGGGCATGGGCACGCAGCTGCTCTTCTACCTGCGCGTCCTGCGCGCGGTGCCGTTCACCATCAAGAACTACAGCCGCGAGATCCTGCGGCTGCTCGCCGAGGTCACGCTCGGCTCCGGCGCGCTCGCCGTCATCGGCGGCACCGTCGGCGTCATCGTGGCCATGTGCTTCTTCACCGGTACCGAGGTCGGCATCCAGGGCTTCGCCGCGCTCGACCAGCTCGGCACGTCGGCCCTGTCCGGCTTCGTCTCGGCCTACTTCAACACCCGCGAGATCGCGCCGATCGTGGCCGGCATCGCCCTGGCCGCGACCGTCGGCTGCGGCTTCACCGCCCAGCTGGGCGCCATGCGGATCTCCGAGGAGGTCGACGCGCTCGAGGTCATGGCCGTGCCGTCGATGCAGTTCCTCGTCACGACCCGCGTGCTCGCCGGCCTCATCGCCGTCATCCCGCTGTACGTGGTCGGCCTGCTGTCCTCCTACTTCGCGACCCGGCTGACCATCACCCAGTTCCTGGGCCAGAGCACCGGCACCTACGACCACTACTTCCAGACGTTCCTGCCCCCGGGCGACGTGCTGTGGTCCTTCGGCAAGGTGCTGATCTTCGCCGTCGTCGTCATCCTCATCCACTGCTACTACGGCTACTACGCCTCCGGCGGCCCCGCCGGCGTCGGCGTGGCCGTGGGGCGCGCCGTCCGAACCTCGATTGTCGCGGTCAACGTCGTCGACCTGCTCGCCTCCATGGCGATCTGGGGCACGACCGTCACCGTCAGATTGGCGGGCTGACATGGCTGCCACACCCCTCGCCGAGCGCCCCACCAGCCTCAAGCTCCTCGGAGCCGCGCTGGTCGCGATCATGCTGTTCTTCATCTGGCTGACGTTCGCGTTCTTCTCCAAGACCTTCGTGGCCTACGACGACGTCACCGTCGACACCGGCACCGCCGGCCTCAACCTGCCCGAGAACGCCGACGTGAAGCTGCGCGGCATGATCGTCGGCGAGGTGCGCAAGGTCGAGCCGCACGACGGCGGGGTGCGCATCGTGCTCGGCATGAAGCCCGACCTCATCGACGAGGTGCCGGCCGACGTCACGGCCGAGATCGTCCCGAAGACGCTGTTCGGCGAGAAGTACATCGCCCTCATCCCCGCCGACGACGCCGGGCCGGAGAAGCTGAAGGCCGGCGACATGATCGCGCGGGCCGAGGTGCCGATCGAGGTCGAGCAGCTCCTCAACGACCTCTACCCGCTGTTGCAGGCGGTCGAGCCCGCCGAGCTGTCCTCGACGCTGACCGCGGTGTCGCAGGCGCTCGAGGGTCGCGGCGAGAAGCTCGGCCAGACGCTGGTCCAGGCCAACGAGTACCTGACCGCCCTCAACCCCGACGTCCCGACGCTCGTCACGGACCTCACCAAGCTCGGCACGGTCTCCGACGGCTACGCCGCGCAGATGCCGACCCTCGGCCGGCTGCTGCGCAACACGGTCGTCACCGGCAACACGGTGGTCGCCAAGCGCACCCAGCTCGCGGCGTTCTACAACGAGGGCACGCGCCTGGCGAACACCCTGACCGACTTCACGAAGGCCAACGGCGACAACCTCGAGGTCCTGGCCAAGCAGAACCGCGTCATCCTCGGCGTCACCGCCGAGTACGCGAGCAGCTTCCCGTGCTTCACCGGCGGCATGGCCACCGTGCTGCCGAAGCTGAACAGCGTGCTGCGCAACAACACGGTGCACATCGACCTCGAGACGCTGCCGCAGCAGCCGACCTACTTCGGCTTCGACGAGAACGCCCGCATCCCCAGCAACCGGCAGATCGAGCAGGCCCCGCAGGCCGACCCGAGCAAGGTCGAGTACATCGACGCGCCCGACAAGAAGCGCGGCAAGCTGCCCAACACGATCGGCGCCGTCTGCGAGGACCTCAAGATCTTCAAGCAGAACGCCGACGACCCGTCGAAGTGGCCCTACAGCAAGTCCGACCCGTTCGAGGTCTCCCCGGAGGTGTTCAAGCTGATCGGCGTGCGGAACAGCCACAACGGCAAGTTCGGCACCGATGCCGACTACCAGCGTGCCGCCGTGTCGAGCCTGGACGAGGCAGGCTTCTTCAACCCCAGCCTCGCCGACACCGACACGCCCCAGCAGCGGGCCGAGGCGCGCAGCCTCGCCGCCGCGATGGCCGGCGTCGACGAGGACCAGGTCCCCGACGCCGCCTCGCTGCTGCTCAGCCCCATCCTGCGAGGCACGGAGGTGAAGGCGCCGTGAACCGCCGTCAGACCGTCCGCGCCGAGGAGGTGAGCCGATGAGCAGGATGCTCGACAAGGAGTCGATCAGCGCGATCGTCAAGCTCGCGGTGTTCTTCGTCGTCACCGGCACCGCCACCGCCATGCTCATGCTCACGCTGAGCAACGGCAGCCTCGGTGCCAGCAACGAGTACAAGGCCGTCTTCTCCGACGTCACCGGCGTCGCGAAGGGCGACGACGTGCGCATCGCGGGCGTCTCGGTCGGTTCGATCAAGTCGGTGAAGATCCACGACACCGACGAGGCCATCGTGACCTTCTCGGTGCGCTCGACCACGCCGCTGACGAAGGACACGATCGCCCAGCTGCGCTTCCGCAACCTCGTCGGCCAGCGCTACCTGGCGCTGTTCCAGGGCGGCGACGGCGACACGTCACGGCTCGCGCCCGGGTCGACGATCCCGCAGGACCGCACGGAGGAGGCGCTCGACCTCAACGTGCTGCTCAACGGGTTCAAGCCGGTCTTCCAGGCGCTCTCGCCGGAGGACACCAACAAGTTCGCCTTCGAGATCGTGCAGACCCTGCAGGGCGAGTCCGGCAACGTGCAGAACCTGCTGGCGCGCACCGCGTCGCTCACCAGCACGCTCGCCGACCGCGACCAGCTGATCGGCGACGTCGTCGTGAACCTCTCCGACGTGCTCGACACGATCGGCAGCCGTGACCAGCAGCTGACGGCGACCATCGACACGCTGCAGCAGTTCATCACCGGGCTCAAGGGCGACCGCGAGGCCATCCTCGGCTCGCTCGACTCGATCTCCGACCTCACGACCGAGACCTCGAACCTGCTCGTCGAGGGCCGCCCCGACCTGACGGCCGACGTCAAGCAGCTGCGACGACTGACCGGCAACCTGTCGAAGAAGCGCAACCTCGACACCCTCGAGTCGGCGCTGCAGATCCTGCCGATCAAGATGGAGAAGCTCGGCAACCTGGTGTCGAACGGCAGCCTGTTCAACTTCTACGTCTGCGAGCTCAACGTCGACGTCAGCCAGCTCACCGGCACGCCGCTCGACGGCCTGCTCGACGGTCTCCTGAAGCAGCTCGGCTCGCTCAAGGCCGGTGGCGACCGCTGCCGCACCGGCGGCAACGAGTACGGGAAGGCCGCGTCATGAAGCCGTTCCGCGAGCGCAACCCCGTCATCATCGGCTTCATCGGCTTCGCCGTGATCGCCATGCTGCTGGTGGCCGCCTTCCGTGCCGACCGCCTGCCGATCATCGGCGCAGGCGACACCTACCACGCCGAGTTCGCCGAGATCGGTGGCCTGAAGTCCGGCAACGAGGTCCGCGTCGCGGGCGTCCCCGTCGGCAAGGTCCGCGACATCGAGCTCGACGGCAACAAGGTCAAGGTGACGTTCAAGGTCGACAAGGGCACCCGCCTCGGCCGCGAGACCGCCGCCGAGATCCGCATCCGCACGCTGCTCGGTGCACAGTTCCTGGCGCTGCAGCCGTCGGGCTCGGGTCGCCTCGAGAAGGGCGGCACGATCCCGGAGTCGCGCACCACGCCGCCCTACGACGTCGTGCAGGCGTTCTCCGACCTCAGCACCACCACCGAGGCGCTCGACGTCGACCAGATCTCCCAGGCGCTGGAGACCCTCTCCGACGTCGCCGCGCAGACGCCGGAGGAGTTCCGGGGCGCCATCCGCGGCGTCTCCGACCTCTCGCGCAACCTCGCCGCGCGCGACGAGCAGATCAACACCCTGCTGAAGAACCTCAAGAAGGTCACCGGCGTCATCAACGCCCGCGACGACCAGCTCGTGGCGCTCGTCAAGGACTCCTCGGTGCTCTTCGACGCGATCAGCGCCCGGCGCGAGGCGATCCACCGCCTCCTCGTCTCGACGCAGGAGATCTCCGCCCAGCTGACCGGTCTGGTCAAGGACACGGAGGCCGACCTGCAGCCGGCGTTGCGCCAGTTGCGCACCGTCACCACCATGCTGGCGCGCAACGAGCAGAGCCTCGACCGGGCGCTCACCGTGATGCCCGGCTTCCTGCGGGTCTTCGCCAACGCGCTCGGCAACGGGCCCTGGTTCGACACGTACGTCAAGATCGGAGGGGCAGGATGAGCAGGCTCGCCGGTGCCGCACGCATCCTCACGGTGCTCGTCGCCCTCGTGCTCGTCGTCGGACTCGTGATCGTCTTCGGGCAGCGCGACGCGAAGAAGACCATCACGGTCGACTTCACCCAGACCAACTCGCTGTACGAGGGTTCCGACGTCCGGATCCTCGGCGTGGCCGTCGGCACCGTCGACCGGCTCGTGCCCCGCGGCAAGACGGTGCGCGCGACCATCTCCTACGACGCCTCGGTCAAGCTGCCCGACGACGTGAAGGCCGTCGTGGTCTCCCCGTCGATCGTCGGCGACCGGTTCGTCCAGCTCGCCCCGGCCTACGACGGGGGAGCGGTCCTCAAGGACGGCGCGCGCCTCGGCGTGAGCCGGACGGCCGTCCCGGTCGAGCTCGACCAGGTCTACAAGTCCCTCGACGACCTCTCGGTGGCGCTCGGCCCAGACGGCGCCAACCGCAACGGCGCCGTCAGCGACCTCGTCCGCGACACCGCGAAGCAGCTCGACGGCCAGGGTGCCCAGGTCAACGAGACGCTGCGCAACTTCGGCAAGCTCAGCCAGACGCTCTCCGACAACAAGGACGAGCTGTTCGGCAGCATGCGCGAGGTCGACCAGTTCGTGCAGCTCCTGCAGACCAACGACCAGTCGGTGCGCGACTTCTTCGACAGCACCGCCCAGGTCTCGACCGTCCTGGCGGGCGAGCGCGAGGACCTGCAGGCCACCATCAAGGCCCTCGGCGATGCGCTGGTCGAGGTCCGCCGACTGGTGCGCGAGAACCGCTCGGAGCTGCGCGGCAACGTCAAGCAGCTGGCGACGGTCGCGCGCGTGCTCGGCGACCACCAGAAGGACCTCGAGCAGTTCACGATCAGCGCGCCGACGGCCCTGTCGAACGTCGCCCTCGCCTACAACGGCAACACGGGCACGCTCGACAACCACGCCGACGTGCTCCAGCTGCTGCTGGGTGCCGTGGAGGACCCGGGCGACCTGCTGTGCAACATCAGCGAGAACCTGCCGATCGACGTCAAGGAGCCGTGCGACGTCCTCGGCGGCGTGCTCGACGACCTCCTCAAGCCGATCACCGGCGGACTGCCGCTGCCGCGCGCCGCCGTGGCCAACGCGCCGTCGCCGGACCGCACCGACACGTCGCTGTCGCAGATGCTGGGGGTGGAGCGATGAGCCTGCGCCGACGCGGCCTGCGGGCCGCCGCCGTGACCGCCGGGAGCGCCGTGCTCCTGTCGGGCTGCGGCTTCTCGCCCTACGAGCTGCCGCTGCCCGGTGGCGCGGACCTCGGGTCCGACCCGTACACCGTGACCGTCCAGTTCCGCGACGTCCTCGACCTGGTGCCGCAGAGCGCCGTGCGGGTCAACGACATCGCGGTCGGGAAGGTCACCAAGATCCGGCTCGACGGCTGGACGGCCACCGCGACCCTCGAGATCAACCGCGACGTCGAGCTGCCCGACAACGCCGAGGCGCAGATCCGCCAGACCAGCCTGCTGGGCGAGAAGTTCGTGTCGCTGGCTCCGCCGTCCACGGGGGGCGAGGGCAGGCTCGGCAACGGCGACCGCATCCCGCTCGACCGCTCGGGGCGCAACCCCGACATCGAGGAGGTGCTCGGTGCGGCCTCGCTGCTCTTCAACGGCGGCGGCCTCGAGAAGACGAACACCATCGTCAAGGAGCTCAACAAGACGCTCGACGGCAACGAGCCCGAGGTCAAGCAGCTGCTGCAGAGCACCACGACCTTCATCGGCCAGCTCGACGAGAACAAGGGCGAGATCCTGACCGCCCTGGAGAAGGTCGACAACCTGGCCAAGGCGACGAAGGCGCAGGAGGGCGCGATCACCCAGGCGCTCGACGAGCTGCCGGAGGCGCTGCGCACCCTCGACGCGCAGCGTGACGACCTGGTCGGCCTACTGCAGTCGCTGGACCGGCTGAGCGACACCGCGACGGGCGTCATCCGACGCTCCAAGGACGACACGCTGGCCGTGCTGCGCGACCTCGAGCCCACGTTGCGTGAGCTCGCGAACGCCGGCGACGACCTCGCCACGGCGAGCCAGCTGATCTTCACCTACCCGTTCACCGACGCGATCGCCGGCGGGTCGCCGGCGCGTGCCAGCAGCCCCTGCACGGCCTACGACCCCGCGGTCCCGGCCACGCAGAACAAGGCGCTGCTGCGCAAGCAGGTCGCCGAGGGCGCCTGCTACGGCGACTTCATGAACCTCGACATCAACCTGTCGCTGAACACCGGGCAGCTCACGAACCTCGTGGAGGGCCTGCTGTCGCTCGGCAACACGATCGGCTCGGCGAAGCCCACGGGCTCCTCGGCGCCCGCCTCGGGCGGGTCGGGCTCCGGCGCGGCCGGCGCTCCCGCCAACCAGCTCGTCGAGCTGGTCGAGGGCCTGACCAGCCAGGGCGACACCGGCCTGCCGTCGCTGCCGGGCACCTCCGACGGCACCGGCTCGCAGCCGTCGCCGTCGGCCAGCCCGTCGCCGTCGGCGTCCACGTCGTCCCGCGGCGGCTCGTCCTCCGGCGGTGGAGGCGGTATCTGTTCCCTGCTCGGCAACTGCCGGGTCACGACGACGAGTGAGCTCATGGCCACGCAGACCGAGGACGTCGCGCGGCTGGTGCTCGGACCGGTGGTGCAGCGATGATCACTCGCCTGACCAAGATCCAGCTGGCGATCTTCGCGATCATCGTCGCCGTCGGCGCGACGTTCGTCGGCGGCAAGTACGCCCAGCTCGACCGCCTGTTCGTCGACCGCACCTTCCCCGTCACGGCCGACTTCGCCGACTCCGGCGGCATCTTCGCCGGGGCCGAGGTGACCTACCGCGGCATCGCGGTCGGCAAGGTCAAGCAGCTGAAGTTCACCGACGACGGCGTGAACGTGGTGCTCGACATCAACAAGGACGCGCCGAAGATCTCCTCCGACGTCGTGGCCACCGTGGCCAACAAGTCGGCCATCGGCGAGCAGTACGTCGACCTCTCCCCGCGTACGAACGAGGCACCGTACCTGAAGGCGGGCACCACCATCCCGCGCTCGGACACGCGCATCCCGATCGACACCACGACCCTGCTGCTCAACCTGAACTCCTTCGTCTCCAGCATCGACACCCGCAGCCTCAAGACCGTCGTCGACGAGCTCGGCACCGCGTTCGAGGGGACCGGACCCGACCTCGAGCGCATCCTCGACACGTCCTCGGAGTTCATCACCGCGGCGCAGGAGAACCTCGGCGTGACGCAGCGGCTCATCCGCAGCTCCTCGGGCGTCCTGCAGACGCAGATCGACAAGCAGCCCCAGCTCGAGACCTTCGCGAAGAACCTGGCGCTGCTCTCGGACACCCTCGTGGAGTCCGACGGCGACCTGCGACGCCTGGTCGACGAGGGACCGTCGGCGGCCAAGACCGTCAACGACACGGTCGCGGAGAACGCGGCGCAGCTGCGCACGATCTTCGCCGACCTGCGCAGTGCGACCGAGCCGCTGGCCCGCAACTCCAAGAGCCTCAAGGCGCTCGCCATCGTCTACCCGTACGTGCTCGAGGGCACCTACAGCGTGGTCGCCCCGAGCAAGAGCACCAAGGGGGAGTGGGACGCCCGCTTCGGCCTGGTGATCACCAACCCGAGCGACACGAGCAACCCCAAGCCGTGCGACGAGGACGACAACGGGCAGCGACCGCGGCGCGAGCCGATCGAGGTCTACGACATGCAGTTCGACGTGGACGCCGGCTGTATCGTCAAGGACAAGGTCCCGCGCGGGCCCGACAAGACCGTGATCAACCGTGATCGGGCCGCCGTGGGAACCGGGGCCGACGCCTCCGGAAAGGACTCGTGGACGTGGCTGCTGCTCGGACCGGCGATCCGCTGACCGCGCGCAGGAGCTCCACCCCCCTCGTCGTCATCGCCGTCCTCGGCGTGCTCGTCGGGGTGGCCGGGCTGCTCGTGCCGCGGTTCGTGGGAGGTGGCGAGGACGCCGAGCGCGACGCCGTCGTGGCGCGCGTCAACGACTTCGCGACGACGTACAACACCTACGACGTCGCCGACCTCGCGAGCTACCAGAAGCGGATGAAGCCGCTGCTGACGCCGGCCTACGACAAGGAGTTCGTCCGCGTCACGAACGCGGTCTTCGGCGCCCTGGAGTCCAAGGACCAGAAGAGCGGCGACGCCAACGTGCTCGCCGTCGCCGTCGACTCGATCGACAAGGATTCCGCCATCGCGATCGTCGCCGTCGACGCGTCGATCACGACGTCGTCCGACGAGACCGCGGTGCAGCGTCGGTTCCGCTGGAAGGTCACGCTGTCCAAGTCCGACGGCGACTGGCGGGTCAGCCAGTTCGACACGGTGGTGCCGCTGGACGCGTCCACCGATCCCGGGTCGGGCGGCGCGAGCCCGTCGCCGTCGGCCTCGCCGTCCGCGTCGCAGGAGGGTCAGTGAGCACGCCCGAGGGACCGAAGAAGCGCCGCAGGATCGCCGGGGAGTCGACGCCGGGTGCGGCGCGGCCGCCCGTGCCGGCGAAGAAGGTCGTGCGTCGCCCGGTCGCACGCCCGGGCGCGCCGGTCGAGCCCGAGCCGACCCCGGTCGACGAGCCGACCGTCGAGGAGCAGGAGGCCGCGCAGCCCACGCCCCCGACGGCTCCCCGCGTCGCACCCCGGGTGGGACGGCGCAACGACCGGCGCACCGGTGCCGCCGGCGACGTCGCAGCGTCCGCCCCGAGTGCGACGCCGGTCGAGGACGAGCGCGTCGACGACGCCGCTGCCGAGGCCCAGCGGTGGGGCTCCGATGCGCGCGCGGACGTCGAGTCGAGCGACGCGGGTGCCGGCGCAGGTCGCCGGGCCCTCGACCCCGCGCGCATCGTCCTGGTGGGCGTGGCCGTCCTGGCCGTCGTCTTCGGTGCGTTCTTCGGCTACCGCGGCGTGGCCGACTGGCGCGAGACCCACGGGGTCGACGGCGTCCACGACAAGGCCGCCGAGGCGGCCGCCTCCGCCGCGGAGACGATCTTCACCTACCGCTACGACCGCATCCAGCAGTACCTCGACGACTCCAGCGACGTCATGACCTCCTCGTTCGCCAAGGACTTCGAGAGCATCTCGCCGGCCCTGCGCGACCTCGCGCCGCAGCGCAAGATCCAGGTCAAGGCCACGACCCGCGACTCCGCCGCGATGTCGTGCGGCGACGACTGCCGCCGCGACCGCGCCACCGTGCTGGTCTTCGTCGACCAGGCGCGTCTGGCCGACGGCTCCGAGGTACCGACGGTCTTCGGCAACCGGGTCGAGATGACGATGGTCGAGCGCGACGGACGCTGGCTCGTCGACGACATCAAGGCGCTCTGAACCGGCGCGTCGGACCCGCCGGGCGCCTCCGGTCCGTCTCTCCGGCGGGCGCTGCGCAGGCTCCAGGCCACGTCGGACCGCCGCGCGGACGGCCCGCGACCCCTGGCGTTGCAGTCCTTTCGGGCCGTGAGCCTGCGGAGCGGCCGAATACTTTGGCCCATCTCAGGCTGGTTGTCAAGGACCAGGCTTGCGCGCGTGTGGACGGGGGGGCTAGACTGAATCTTCGCGCCCGCCTCGTCGCCCTCGTTGCCCCTTGACTGGGGGCGTCAGTCATGCGCACAAGTCCATCACGTGACACCCTTGCGAGCCTCTGGAAGGACCCCTCTTGGCCGCCTCGCGCACCGTCGCCGCACCTGCCCAGAACAACAGTGCCACCAACGCACCCCGCCGCATCTCCTTCGCCAAGATCTCCGAACCGCTCGAGGTTCCCGAGCTCCTGGCCCTGCAGACCGACAGCTTCGACTGGCTGATCGGCAGCGAGAAGTGGAAGGCCGAGGTCGAGGACGCCCTCGCTGCCGGCCGCACCGACGTCTCCACCAAGTCCGGTCTGGAGGAGATCTTCGAGGAGATCTCCCCGATCGAGGACTTCTCCGAGACGATGAGCCTGTCGTTCCGCGACCACCGCTTCGAGCCCCCGAAGTACTCGGTCGAGGACTGCAAGGACCGCGACGTCACCTACGCCGCGCCCCTGTTCGTCACCGCCGAGTTCATGAACAACGAGACCGGCGAGATCAAGAGCCAGACGGTCTTCATGGGCGAGTTCCCGCTCATGACCCCCAAGGGCACCTTCGTCATCAACGGCACCGAGCGCGTCGTCGTCAGCCAGCTGGTCCGCAGCCCCGGCGTCTACTTCGAGCGCACGCCCGACAAGACGTCGGACAAGGACATCTACACGGCCAAGGTCATCCCCTCGCGCGGCGCGTGGCTGGAGTTCGAGGTCGACAAGCGTGACCTCGTCGGCGTGCGTCTGGACCGCAAGCGCAAGCAGAGCGTCACCGTCCTGCTCAAGGCGCTCGGCTTCACCGAGGCGCAGATCCTCGAGGAGTTCGGCCAGTACGAGTCGATCCGTCTGACCCTGGAGAAGGACAACGTCCAGACCCAGGACGAGGCCCTGCTCGACATCTACCGCAAGCTGCGTCCGGGCGAGCCGCCGTCGCGCGAGGCCGCCCAGAACCTGCTCGACAACTACTACTTCAACACGAAGCGGTACGACCTGGCCAAGGTCGGTCGTCACAAGGTCAACAAGAAGCTCGGCGCCGACGAGGCGTTCGACCAGCAGACGCTGACCATCGACGACGTCGTCGCCACCATCAAGTACGTCGTGGCGCTGCACGCCGGCGAGACCGAGCTGGAGATGCCCGCGGGCACCACCCTCGTCGAGGCCGACGACATCGACCACTTCGGCAACCGTCGCATCCGCACGGTCGGCGAGCTGATCCAGAACCAGCTGCGCACCGGCCTGGCGCGCATGGAGCGGGTCGTGCGCGAGCGCATGACCACGCAGGACGTCGAGGCCATCACGCCGCAGACGCTCATCAACATCCGTCCGGTCGTGGCGGCGCTGAAGGAGTTCTTCGGCACCAGCCAGCTGTCGCAGTTCATGGACCAGAACAACCCGCTCGCGGGTCTGACCCACAAGCGCCGTCTGAACGCGCTCGGCCCGGGTGGTCTGTCGCGTGAGCGCGCGGGCTACGAGGTCCGCGACGTGCACCCGTCGCACTACGGCCGCATGTGCCCGATCGAGACGCCTGAAGGTCCGAACATCGGTCTGATCGGCTCGCTGGCCTCCTACGGTCGCATCAACGCGTTCGGCTTCATCGAGTCGCCGTACCGCAAGGTCGTCGACGGCCGGGTCACCGAGCAGATCGACTACCTCACGGCCACCGACGAGGACCGGTTCATCGTCGCCCAGGCGAACTCCCCGCTCACCGAGGACGGGACGTTCGTCGACGACGCGGTGCTCGTGCGCCAGCGTGGTGGTGAGGCCGAGCTCCGCCCGGCCGCCGAGGTCGACTACATGGACGTCTCGCCGCGCCAGATGGTCTCGGTCGCGACCGCGCTCATCCCGTTCCTCGAGCACGACGACGCCAACCGCGCCCTCATGGGTGCCAACATGCAGCGCCAGGCGGTCCCGCTGGTGCGCAACGACGCCCCGCTCGTCGGCACCGGCATGGAGTTCCGTGCCGCCGTCGACGCCGGCGACGTCACGGTCGCCAAGAAGGCGGGTGTCGTCAAGGAGGTCTCGGCCGACCTGGTCGAGATCATGGAGGACGAGGGCACGTACACGACGTACCGCCTCGCGAAGTTCCGCCGCTCCAACCACGGCACCTGCACGAACCAGCGTCCCCTCGTCGCCGAGGGCCAGCGCGTCGAGGTCGGCACCCCGCTGGCCGACGGTCCGTGCACCGACGAGGGCGAGATGGCGCTGGGCACCAACCTGCTCGTCGCCTTCATGCCCTGGCAGGGCCACAACTACGAGGACGCGATCATCCTCAGCCAGCGTGTCGTGCAGGAGGACCTGCTCACCTCGATCCACATCGAGGAGCACGAGGTCGACGCGCGTGACACCAAGCTGGGCCCGGAGGAGATCACCCGCGACATCCCGAACGTCAGCGAGGAGATGTTGGCCGACCTCGACGAGCGCGGCATCATCCGCATCGGCGCCGAGGTGGGCAACGGCGACATCCTCGTCGGCAAGGTGACGCCCAAGGGCGAGACCGAGCTGACGCCGGAGGAGCGCCTGCTGCGCGCCATCTTCGGTGAGAAGGCGCGCGAGGTCCGCGACACGTCGCTCAAGGTCCCGCACGGCGAGTCCGGCACCGTCATCGGCGTCCGCGTGTTCGACGCGGCCGACGGCGACGAGCTCAGCCCCGGCGTGAACCAGCTGGTCCGCGTCTACGTGGCCCAGAAGCGCAAGATCTCCGACGGTGACAAGCTCGCCGGCCGTCACGGCAACAAGGGCGTCATCTCCAAGATCCTGCCGATCGAGGACATGCCGTTCCTCGAGGACGGCACCGCCGTCGACATCGTGCTCAACCCGCTGGGTGTGCCCGGCCGCATGAACGTCGGCCAGGTGCTCGAGACCCACCTCGGGTGGGTGGCCAAGGCAGGCTGGGACATCGGCGACCTGAAGGACGAGTGGGCCGACCGCCTGCGCGCCATCGGCGCCGACCGTGCCCCGGCGAACTCCAACGTCGCGACGCCCGTCTTCGACGGTGCCCGCGAGGACGAGATCCAGGGCCTGCTGGCCTCGACGCTGCCCAACCGCGACGGCGACCGCATGGTCGGCCCCGACGGCAAGGCGGTCCTGTTCGACGGTCGTACCGGCGAGCAGTTCCCCGACCCGATCAGCGTCGGCTACATGTACCTGCTGAAGCTGCACCACCTGGTCGACGACAAGATCCACGCCCGCTCGACCGGTCCGTACTCGATGATCACCCAGCAGCCGCTCGGCGGTAAGGCCCAGTTCGGTGGCCAGCGCTTCGGTGAGATGGAGGTCTGGGCCCTCGAGGCCTACGGTGCCGCGTACGCGCTGCAGGAGCTGCTGACGATCAAGTCCGACGACATCGTCGGCCGCGTCAAGGTCTACGAGGCGATCGTCAAGGGCGAGAACGTGCCCGAGCCGGGCATCCCCGAGTCCTTCAAGGTCCTCGTCAAGGAGATGCAGTCGCTGTGCCTGAACGTCGAGGTGCTGTCCAGCGACGGCTCCGCCGTCGAGATGCGCGACGCGGAGGAGGACCTCTTCCGCGCCGCCGAGGAGCTCGGCATCGACCTGTCGCGTCGCGAGCCCTCCAGCGTCGAAGAAGTGTGAGCCGGCGGGGCGCCGTCGCCACGACGGCGCCCCCACCCTCACTCCCCGCTCACCACTGAATTTCGAAAAGTAAGGGAAAGAAGACACCGTGCTCGACGTGAACTTCTTCGATCAGATCCGGATCGGTCTCGCGACCGCCGACGACATCCGCGGATGGTCCTACGGCGAGGTCAAGAAGCCGGAGACGATCAACTACCGCACGCTCAAGCCCGAGCGTGACGGCCTCTTCTGCGAGAAGATCTTCGGTCCCACCCGGGACTGGGAGTGCTACTGCGGCAAGTACAAGCGCGTGCGCTTCAAGGGCATCATCTGCGAGCGCTGCGGCGTCGAGGTGACCCGCTCCAAGGTGCGTCGCGAGCGCATGGGCCACATCGAGCTCGCTGCGCCGGTCACCCACATCTGGTACTTCAAGGGTGTCCCCAGCCGCCTCGGCTACCTGCTCGACCTCGCCCCGAAGGACCTCGAGAAGGTCATCTACTTCGCGGCGTACATGATCACGCACGTCGACGAGGAGGCGCGTCACCGCGACCTGTCCTCGCTGGAGTCCAAGATCGACCTCGAGGTCAAGCAGCTCGAGGCCCGTCGTGACGACGAGGTCAACCAGCGCCTGCAGAAGCTCGAGGAGGACCTCAAGGCCCTCGAGGACGAGGGTGCGAAGGCCGACGCCAAGCGCAAGGTCAAGGACGCCGCCGAGCGTGAGGCCAAGCAGCGTCGCGACCGCATCCAGCGCGAGATCGACCGCCTCACCGAGGTCTGGGACCGCTTCAAGAACCTCAAGGTCCAGGACCTCGAGGGCGACGAGATGCTCTACCGCGAGATGACGTACCGCTTCGGTGCGTACTTCGAGGGCTACATGGGCGCCGCTGCCATCCAGAAGCGTCTGCAGTCCTTCGACCTCGACGCCGAGGCGGAGTCGTTGCGCGAGATCATCGCCACCGGCAAGGGCCAGAAGAAGACCCGCGCCCTCAAGCGACTCAAGGTCGTCTCGGCGTTCCTCGGCAGCAGCAACCACCCCGAGGGCATGGTCCTCGACGCCGTGCCGGTGATCCCGCCGGAGCTGCGTCCCATGGTCCAGCTCGACGGTGGCCGCTTCGCCACGTCGGACCTCAACGACCTGTACCGCCGCGTCATCAACCGCAACAACCGCCTCAAGCGACTGCTCGACCTCGGCGCGCCCGAGATCATCGTCAACAACGAGAAGCGGATGCTGCAGGAGGCCGTCGACTCGCTGTTCGACAATGGCCGTCGCGGTCGCCCCGTCACGGGCCCGGGCAACCGTCCGCTCAAGTCCATCTCGGACATGCTCAAGGGCAAGCAGGGTCGTTTCCGTCAGAACCTCCTCGGCAAGCGCGTCGACTACTCGGGCCGTTCGGTCATCGTCGTCGGCCCGCAGCTCAAGCTGCACCAGTGCGGTCTGCCCAAGCAGATGGCGATCGAGCTGTTCAAGCCCTTCGTCATGAAGCGTCTGGTCGACCTCAACCACGCCCAGAACATCAAGTCCGCCAAGCGGATGGTGGAGCGCGGCGTGCGCGCCGAGGTCTGGGACGTGCTCGAGGAGGTCATCACCGAGCACCCGGTGCTGCTGAACCGTGCACCCACCCTGCACCGTCTGGGCATCCAGGCGTTCGAGCCGCAGCTCATCGAGGGCAAGGCCATCCAGATCCACCCGCTCGTCTGCTCGGCCTTCAACGCCGACTTCGACGGTGACCAGATGGCCGTGCACCTGCCGCTGAGCGCCGAGGCGCAGGCCGAGGCCCGCATCCTCATGCTGAGCACGAACAACATCCTGAAGCCGTCCGACGGCCGTCCGGTCACCATGCCGACGCAGGACATGATCATCGGCCTGTACTTCCTCACGCTCGAGCGCGAGGGACACCCGGGCGAGGGTCGTGCGTTCAGCTCGGTCGCCGAGGCCGTCATGGCCTTCGACCGCAAGGAGATCACCCTCCAGAGCAAGGTGCGGATCCGCATCCCCGGCGTCGACGGTGTCGTGGCGTCGCGGGAGACCACCCTCGGTCGCGCGATCTTCAACCAGGCCCTGCCGGACGACTACGCGTACGTCAACTACCAGGTCGGCAAGAAGGAGCTCGGGGTCATCGTCAACGACCTCGCCGAGCGCTACTCCAAGATCGACGTGGGCGTCGCGCTCGACAACCTCAAGGAGACCGGTTTCCACTGGGCCACGCGCTCGGGCGTCACCATCTCCATCGAGGACGTCGTCACGCCGGAGACCAAGCAGGAGATCCTCACCAAGTACGAGGGTCAGGCGGCGAAGGTCCAGCAGCAGTTCGACCGCGGTCTCATCACCGAGGACGAGCGTCGTCAGGAGCTCATCGAGATCTGGACCCAGGCCACGGCCGAGGTGTCCGGTGAGATGGAGAAGAAGTTCACCGCGAACGCCGACAACCCGATCTGGATGATGGTCCACTCGGGTGCGCGAGGCAACATGATGCAGGTCCGTCAGATCGCGGCCATGCGTGGTCTCGTGGCGAACCCGAAGGGCGAGATCATCCCCCGCCCGATCAAGGCGAACTTCCGTGAGGGCCTCAGCGTCGTCGAGTACTTCATCGCGACGCACGGTGCCCGCAAGGGTCTGGCCGACACCGCCCTGCGCACCGCCGACTCCGGCTACCTGACGCGTCGACTCGTCGACGTCAGCCAGGACGTCATCATCCGCGAGGAGGACTGCGGCACCGAGCGTGGTCTGCCGAAGGTCATCGCGACCCGCCTGGACGACGGCACGTTCGTGCCGGCGGAGAACGTCGAGACCTCGGCGTACTCGCGCAGCGCGGCCACCGACATCACCCACCCGGAGACGGGCGAGGTGCTGGTGGAGGCCGGCGGCGACCTCGGCGACGTCGAGATCGGCCAGCTCGTGACCGCCGGCGTGGAGACCATCCGCGTCCGCACGGTCCTGACCTGCGAGGCGGCGGCCGGTACGTGCGCCAAGTGCTACGGCCGCTCGCTGGCCACCGGCAAGCTCGTCGACATCGGCGAGGCGGTCGGCACCATCGCCGCCCAGTCGATCGGTGAGCCCGGCACCCAGCTGACGATGCGTACCTTCCACACCGGTGGTGTGGCCGGTGACGACATCACGCACGGTCTGCCGCGTGTGGTCGAGCTCTTCGAGGCCCGTCAGCCCAAGGGTCGTGCGCCGATCACCGAGTCCGCCGGTCGCGTCGCGATCGACGACACGGACAAGACGCGCAAGCTCGTCGTCACCCCCGACGACGGCTCGGAGGTGCAGGAGTACCCCGTCAGCAAGCGTTCGCGCCTGCTCGTCGAGGACGGCTCGCACGTCGAGGTCGGCCAGCAGCTCACCCACGGCACGCCGGACCCGCAGGAGGTCCTGCGCATCCTCGGTGTCCGTCGGGCGCAGGAGCACCTCGTGGACGAGGTCCAGGAGGTCTACCGCAGCCAGGGCGTGGCGATCCACGACAAGCACATCGAGATCATCGTGCGGCAGATGCTGCGTCGGGTCACGGTCATCGAGCAGGGTGACTCCCACCTGATCCCCGGTGACCTCGCGGACCGGGCGACGTTCGAGTCGGAGAACCGACGCGTCGTCGCCGAGGGCGGCACCCCCGCCTCGGGCCGTCCGGTGCTCATGGGCATCACGAAGGCCTCGCTGGCCGTCGAGTCGTGGCTGTCGGCCGCCTCCTTCCAGGAGACGACCCGCGTCCTCACGGACGCCGCCATCCACGGCAAGTCGGACTCGCTGCGCGGTCTGAAGGAGAACATCATCATCGGCAAGCTCATCCCGGCAGGTACCGGTCTCGACCGGTACCGCAACATCCGGGTCGAGCCCACCGAGGAGGCCCGCCAGGCCGCCTACGCCGTCACGGGCTACGAGTCCTACGACTACGGCTTCGGCTCGCCCGACGGCCCCGCCGTCCAGCTGGAGGACTACGACTTCACGTCGTACGAGCCCTGACGGACTGAACGCACGACGGCCCCGGACCTGCTGGTCCGGGGCCGTCGTCGTGTGGGGGTGCGGTCGTCGTGACGTCGCTGGTGCGCTGCCGTAGGGGATCTGGGGTTGCTGGTGCGCTGCCGCGGCTGGCGCTGGGGGTGGTCTCCGCAAGGGCCTCGACCGGGCGGCCGGGTGGCGCCGTGGCTCGGGTTCTCGGGCTGTGGCCTTCGGTGGACACAAGAACCTGCGTTCGTGCGCTGGGACGTCAAGGATGCTGCGATTGCTACGGGATCCCGTCGTGAACGCAGAAGCGTTCGGCCTCGCACGCGCGAAGGAAGAAGCGTGGGTGTGCTTGGGGGTGGGGTGGGCAGCGCTTCTCCCTTCGCGTGGCACGGTCCGCGAGAAGGAAGCATCGTTGCCACGCTCAGCCCCGTCGGCGGTGGAACATCAACCGCACGAGCGCTCCTGCGGTTGGAGATCCACCGATGGAGCGCGCGAACGCAGCATTGTGCGTCCCGGCAGAAGGCCTCAGGCGGTGGGCGCGGGGGCCTTCGACGACTTCGGCTTGGTCTCGGGGTCGGGGCGGAACAGCCAGCGGAGGCGGGGCTCGAAGACCGGGCGGAAGACGGTAGCGACCAGCTGCGTCATGAGCAGGTTCGCGACCACCGTGGCGACGACCATGGTCAGCACCACCGCGGGTGCGCCGTACTTCTCGAGGGAGTCGAACACGCCGAACTGGTAGCGCAGCAGCAGGATCACGTAGCCGTGCAGCAGGTAGCAGTAGAACGTGCGCCCGCCGAGACGCGTCGTCCACGACCGACGGCGGGGGACGAGCGAGAGCGCGGCGAACGTCAGCACCAGGCCGATGACGAGCAGCTCCGCGCGCTGCGTGATGCCCTCCAGGGGCGAGGCGCCGAGCGGGTCCTCGTCGTAGCGCTGCTTCCACAGCAGCCAGTCGAGCGTCCAGTTCGCCGAGTAGAGGTAGCAGATGACGAAGCTGCCGGCGAGCAGCAGCGCCGACCCGACCCGGATGCGGGGGTCCGCGAGCCGCTCGAAGCGCTCACGGCTCATGTGCAGACCGATCACGTAGAACGGCAGGAAGCCGAGGATCTTCGGCAGCGCCAGCACGTTCGGCACCTCGATGAGCCCGACCAGCAACGAGATCGCGATTGACGTCGTGATCGGGTAGCGCAGCGCACGCCAGATCGGGGTGGTCAGCCGCCACACGAACAGCGCCGCCATGAACCAGCCCAGCCACTGCGGCGACAGGAACTTGTACGGCTCCGGCTCGCCCGTGTAGTGGCGGGTGATCATCTGCATCGAGATCTCGATGATCAGGTACGGGACCACCAGGGTGCTGACGATGCGGCGCACCTGCCGCGCGTCGCCCATGTAGCGCCGAGCCGTGTAGCCGGAGATCAGGATGAAGAACGGCATGTGGAACGCGTAGATCCACACGTACACGCCGCGCGCGGAGTCCATCGCCACGAACTGCGTGAGGGAGTGCCCGATCACGACGAGCAGCATCACCCAGTACCGTGCGTTGTCGAGATAGGCCACGCGCTCCTTCGGGGCGGCGGTCGTCACGGGCAACGGGTCGAGGGCACTCATCGTCCACCGACTCTAGTGGAGCGCACCGAAGGGAGCCCGATGAACGAGCACCGCGAGACGCGCCGCACGCAGCGGCTCGGCGCGTACGGCGTCGTCGTCGCCGACGACGAGACCGGCACGCCCCGGCTGCTGCTCACCCGCATCTCCCCGACCGGCTACCCGGCGGGCTGGTGGGCGTTGCCGGGCGGCGGTGTCGACCACGGCGAGTCCCCGCACGACGCCGTCGTCCGCGAGGTGTACGAGGAGACCGGGCTGACGGTGCTGGAGAAGCGCCTCGTCGACGTCCACCACGTGCACACCGTGGCGCCGGGCCGCGACGACCGCTTCGAGGACTACCACGGCGTCCACCTGCTCTACGCCGTCCGCGTCGCGGGCGTGGAGCCCGGAGCGCCGCTGCCCACCCCGCACGTCGTCGAGGTCGACGGCACCACCGACGTGGCCACCTGGCTGCCGCTCGACCAGGTCGACGACGGCGTCCGGCAGCTCCTGCCGGCCGCGCAGCACGCGCTCGCGCACCTCACCGACTACCGCTGAGCCCGTCCTGCGGGAGAGCCGCCCGGTGCGACGCGCAGGGTCAGGAGCGTGGTGGCGTGTAGAACAGCATCGCGTAGCTGCCCCGCGCCGAGAGCACGAAGGTCGCGCGGGCCACGCCGCCGTCCTTGCCGCGGGCGGTGTAGGTCGTGCTGATCTCGTTGAGGTCCTCGACGACGTCCTTCGTCGGCGTGCCGATGCTCGAGGCGAAGTCCTCCGCGATCGCGTCGGCCTCGCGGACGCGGTCGGCGACGACCGCCGCGAACCGGGGCCGCTCACCACTGAGCAGCAGGGTGCCGGTGGCCGGCACGCGCCACTTCCCGTCGAGCAGGGGCGAGTCGCGCGGCGCGGACACGTCCATGCTCGGCCAGATCAGCCCCGACGTGTCCTTGCCCTCGACGTCGCGCGGCACCTGCGCCGTCGACGCCCGCGGCTCGAGCTGGCCGCTGCGCGGGTCGCCCACGTACTGCGCCCGCACCGTCATGACCGGCCGCTTCTGCGCCGCCGGGTAGCCCGTGCGGGTCGTGACGTCGCCGGGGTCGGCGGTGATCGTGATGCGGATGTCGCGCTGGTCGGCGGTCTTGCCCTCGGCGTCGACGGTGCAGCCCGTGATCCGACGGTCCTGCGACTGGCAGTACGTCGAGAGGTCGTCCTCGTCGAGCTTGGCGTCGGGGATGACGGCATTCACCTGGGCGATCAGACGGCGCAGCACCTGCGTGGGTGAGCCGTCGACGCGCAGCAGCGAGATCGTGACGTCGGGGCGAGGGGCGTCGTCGATGAGCGAGAAGGTGTCGTCGCTGGGGCGGGTGGCGGGCGTGGTGGTCTCGGTCGGGGTCGGCTCGACGCCCTCGGGCAGCTCGCCGTCCTCCTCCCCCGACTGCTGCGCCGCCTTCGCAGCGTCGAGCTCGGGCTGGAAGGCCTCGATCAGCGCAGCGCTGCGGTAGCGCACCAGCGGCCCCAGCTGCGTGGCGCCCGACGGGACCTCGAGCCCGTAGATGATGGGGCTCTGCGGCCCCGACTCGTGCTCGGTCACGTCGGCGTCCGACGCCCCCGCCGCCGAGGAGGAGGCGCCGGCGCTGGGCCGCGGATCGGCCTGGGTGCGCGTCTCGCAGGCACCCAGCGCGAGCACGCCGACGAGCAGGAGCGGGGTCGCGATCCGTCTCATGGGTCTCCTCGGGGAGGTCGTGCGGTCCCCGGGCCGGGGTGGTCGGTCGACCGGGCCGAGCGGACCGATCGGCCCCATCCTGCCGCAGCCGGACAAGGTCGTGCGGCACCGGGCGCGGTAGGTTGCGAGCACCGGACGGTCCGACGGGGCGAGGAGGCGCGGCGATGGCAGGACGGACGACGGCTGCCGAGCGCGTCTTCGCCCGACTGCGCGAGGACATCCTCACCGGTCGTCTCGAACCGGGTTCCCAGCACTCGATCTACCGGCTGGCCGAGGAGCTCGGCACGTCGCGCACGCCCGTCCGCGAGGCGGTGCTGCGCCTCGCCGACGCCGGTCTGGTGGCCGTCGAGCGCAACCGCGGGGTGCGCGTCCGGGGCGTGACCGTGCAGGACGTGCTCGAGGTCTTCGAGCTGCGCCTGCTGCTCGAGGTGCCCGCCGCCGCGTACGCCGCGCTGCACGCCGACGCAGCACAGCGCGACGAGCTGCGCGCCCTGCTGCGGGCCATGGCGGCCGACGCGGCCGCCGACGACGAGCGAGCCTTCGAGGAGCACGACCGGGCGCTCCACGCGGTGCTGCACGCGGCGAGCGGCAACGGTCGGCTGGGCGAGGAGGTGCTCGCACTGCGCGCGTCGATCCAGGCGCGTGGCGCGGTGACCCTGCACCGCTCCCGCGGGGCCCACGAGATCCTCGAGGAGCACGAGCCGATCGTGCAGGCCGTCCTCGACCAGGACGCCGGCCGGGCCGCTGCGCTCATGCGCGAGCACCTCCAGCACACCGCGGAGCTGCTGGCGCGCCAGCTCGACCCCGCCGTCGACGTCGACGTCTGGCGCTCCCGAGCGCAGGCGCTCACTGCCAGTAGCATGCTACTGTCGTCGTCCTCGACACGTCTGGAACCGAGCTGACAGGAGCGGCATGTCCGGCTTCGCCCCCCACCACCCCGAGACCGTCTTCACCTACGGCGCCCCGCGCCTGAAGCTCGGCGTCGGCGCCCGGCACGAGCTCGGGCACGACCTCGCCGAGCTCGGCGCCCGCCGCGTCCTGCTCGTCACCGACGCCGGCGTCGCCGCGACCGGTCGACCGGCCGAGATCGCCGACCGCCTGGCCGCCGACGGCCTCGACGTCGTCGTCTTCGACGGCGCCCGGGTCGAGCCGACCGACGGCAGTCTCGAGGACGCGGTCGCCTTCGCCCGCGACGCCAGCCCCGTCGACGCCGTCCTGGCGGTCGGCGGCGGCAGCAGCATCGACACCGCCAAGGCCGTCGCGCTCCTGCTCACGAACGACGGCGAGCTGATGGACTACGTCAACGCGCCGGTCGGGAAGGGCCGTGCCCCGAGCCAGCCGCTCCTGCCACTCGTGGCCGTGCCCACGACCACGGGGACCGGCAGCGAGAGCACCACCATCTGCGTGCTCGACGTCGTCGACCAGCACGTGAAGACCGGCATCTCGCACCCGCGGCTGCGCCCGGTCCTGGCTGTCGTCGACCCCGAGCTGACGCTCACCCAGCCTGCGTCGGTGACGGCCGCGTCGGGCTTGGACATCCTGTGCCACGCGCTCGAGAGCTACACGGCACGCCCCTACACGTCGTACGAGGCGAAGCAGGCCGGTGAGCGCGTGCCCTACTGCGGGTCGAACCCGATCTCCGACGTCTGGTCCGAGCGCGCGCTGGCGCTCATGGCAGGGTCCTTCCGCCGCGCGGTCAGCCACGGCGACGACCTCGACGCGCGCACCGAGGTGGCCACGGCCGCCACCTTCGCCGGACTGGGCTTCGGCAACGCGGGCGTGCACATCCCGCACGCCAACGCCTATCCGATCGCCGGCCAGGTGCGGGAGTTCCGGCCCGAGGGGTACCCGGGCGACGACGGCGCCTCCGGGCACGCGGGGCTCGTGCCGCACGGCATGGCCGTCTCGCTCACCGCGCCCGCCGCCTTCCGGTTCACCTTCGAGGCCGCGCCCGAGCGTCACGTGCGCGCCGCGCGTCTGCTCGACCCCGACGCGAGCATGCCCGCGGACCCCGCCGACCTGCTCCCGCAGGTGCTCACCGCGATCATGCGCGACGTCGGCATCCCCGCCGGGCTCTCCGCCGTCGGCTTCGACAGCAACGACCTCGACCCGCTCGTCGACGGAGCCATGAAGCAGCAGCGACTCCTGGCCACCGCCCCCCGCGACGTCACCGAGGACGACGTCGCCGGCATCCTCGACGCCTCGCTCGAGCTCTGGTGAGCGTCGACACCGTCGGCCCCGACGTGGCCGCATCCCCGGCCGACGTCGTCGCCGAGCTCCGCCGCCGCGAGGTCGTCGACGTCGACGACTCCAGCACCACCCGCGCGCTCTACAGCACCGACGCGTCGCTGTACCGCGTCGTGCCGCAGGTCGTGGTCCGGCCACGGTCTGTCGAGGAGGTGCTCGCCGTCCTCGACGCGTCGCGCGCCACCGGGGTGCCCGTCACCTCACGCGGCGCAGGTACCTCCATCGCCGGCAACGCGGTCGGCACCGGGATCGTCGTCGACTTCGCGAAGCACCTGAACCGGGTCCACGAGGTCGACGTCGAGCGGCGGGTGGCGCGGGTCGACCCGGGCATCGTGCACGCCGCGCTGCAGAAGGTCGCCGCGCCGCAGGGACTGCGCTTCGGCCCCGACCCGTCGACGCACACGCGCTGCACGGTCGGCGGCATGATCGGCAACAACGCCTGCGGGAACCGCGCCCTCGGGTACGGCCGCAGCTCCGACAACGTCGCGGCCCTCGACGTCGTCACCGGCACGGGCGAGCGGCTGACGATCGGACGCGACGTCGCCACGACGTCGCCGACGCTCGACCGGCTGCGCGACGTCGTCGCGGCCGACCTGGCGACCGTCCGCACCGAGCTCGGCCGCTTCGGCCGCCAGGTGTCGGGCTACAGCCTCGAGCACCTGCTCCCCGAGCGCGGCTTCGACGTCGCGTCGTTCATGGCCGGCACCGAGGGGACGCTGGGCGTCCTGCTCGGCGCCACCGTCGACCTCGTGCAGACCCCGCGGCACGTGCACCTCGTGGTCCTCGGCTACGGCTCGATGGCCGAGGCCGGCGACGACGTGCCCACGATGCTCCCGCACGGCCCGATCGCCTGCGAGGGCCTCGGCGAGCGGATCATCGAGGTGTACCGCGCCGCCAAGGGTGCTGCCGGCGTGCCCGACTACCCGCGCGGCGGCGGCTACCTCTACGTCGAGCTCGCAGGCGACGACCCCGCCGAGCTCGCCGCCCAGGCCGAGCGCGTCGTCGCGGACTCCGCCTCGCTGTCGCACCGGCACGTGACGTCGGTGGCCGAGCAGGCCGCGTTCTGGCGGATCCGCGAGGAGGGTGCGGGCCTGGCGTCGCGCATCTGGGACCGACCGGCCCTGTCGGGCTGGGAGGACGCGGCCGTGCCGCCCGAGCGGGTCGGGCAGTACCTGCGCGACTTCGACGCGCTCCTGCAGCAGCACGGCCTGAACGGCGAGCCGTACGGCCACCTCGGCGACGGCTGCGTGCACGTGCGCATCGACTTCCCGCTGTCCGAGCCCGGGGGACACGCCGGCTACCGCGCGTTCATCGAGGACGCCGCCCGGCTCACCGCCACCCACGGCGGCTCGTTCTCGGGCGAGCACGGCGACGGTCGCGCCCGGTCGGAGCTGCTGCCGCTCATGTACTCCGAGCAGGCCATCGCGCTGTTCCGGGGCGTCAAGCACGTCCTCGACCCCGACGACCTGCTCAACCCCGGCGTGCTCGTCGCCCCCGCTGCTCTGCCGTCCGCCGCGCAGGGGCGGGCACCCGTGCCGGGTGTCCGTGCGCTGGACGCCGATCTGCGGACGCAGGGTCGAGGGTGGGCGCCCGGCCTGCAGGGATCGCGCCGCGGCCTGCGGCTGCTGCACGACGACGGCGACCTCGGCGCGGCCGTGCACCGGTGCACGGGCGTCGGCAAGTGCCTCGCCGACAACAAGGCGTCGCACGGCGTCATGTGTCCCTCCTTCCAGGCCACCCGCGACGAGAAGGACTCCACCCGCGGACGCGCGCGCGTGCTGCAGGAGATGGTCGACGGGCGGCTGGTGACCGGCGGCTACCGCGCGCCGGAGGTGCACGAGGCGCTCGACCTCTGCCTGTCGTGCAAGGGCTGCCTCAACGACTGCCCGACGGGCATCGACATGGCGACCTACAAGTCCGAGGTGCTGCACCAGACCTACAAGGGTCGGATGCGGCCGCGCAGCCACTACGTCCTCGGGAAGCTGCCGTTCTGGGCACGGCTGACGTCGCCCGTCGCGGCCCTTGCGAACCTGGCCCTGCGGGTGCCGGGGCTTGCCCACGTCGCACGCTGGGTGGCTGGCGTCGACCAGCGTCGCAGCCTGCCGTCGTTCGCGACGCGTCGGTTCAGCCGGGCCGCTCGGCCGGCCCTCGAGGCGTCCGCGACGCGCACCGACCGGCCCCGGGTCGCGATCTGGGCGGACTCGTTCACGGAGTACTTCTCGACGTCGGGCGGTCACGCCGCGGTGCGGCTGCTCGAGTCGGCCGGCTACCGGGTCGAGGTCGTCCAGAAGCAGGCATGCTGCGGACTCACGTGGATCACGACCGGCCAGCTCGACACCGCCCGCTCGCTCGTCGAGCGCACGGTCGGGGTGCTGCACGAGTACGTCGCGGACGGGGTGCCGGTCGTGGGCCTCGAGCCGTCGTGCCTCGCGGTGCTGCGCTCCGACGCCGTGGAGCTCACCGACGATCCGCGTGCAGCCGAGGTCGCGCAGGGGGTCTTCACGCTCGCGGAGCTGCTCGCCCGTACCGAGGGCTGGCAGGCCCCCGACCTCAGCGGCACCGAGGTGGTCGTGCAGCCGCACTGCCACCAGTCGTCGGTGCTCGGCTTCGCCGCCGACCTCGACGTCCTCGGCCGCACCGGCGCGACCGTCACCCGACTCTCCGGCTGCTGCGGACTCGCCGGCAACTTCGGCGTCGAGCGCGGCCACTACGAAGTGTCCGTCGCCGTCGCCGAGCAGCAGCTCATGCCAGCCGTCCGCGCCATGGGCGAGGGTGCCGTCGTCCTCGCCGACGGCTTCTCCTGCCGCACCCAGCTCGACGACCTCGCCGACGTCCCGGCCCTTCACCTCGCGGAGCTGCTCGCGCCGGGGGAGTAGGGGTACTGGCTCGTCGTGCGGTTGCGGTCTTGACGACTTGCCGGTGCGCTGTCGCAGGGGTCTCGTCGTGCTGCTGCGCTGCCGCGGGGAGTCTCGTCGTGCTGCTGCGCCGCCTCGACTCGCGCTCGGTCTGGTCTCCGAAAAGGCCTCGACCGGGCGGCTGGCGTCAGCGGTGGGTCGAGCACTCGGGCTGTGGCTTCGGCACGGGTGAACACAAGAATCTGCGTTCGGGTGCGGGAGTGCCAAGGCTTCTGCGTTTGCTACGGGATCCCCTCGCGAACGCAGAAGCCCTGCCAGGCCTGACCACGTCGGCGGTGGATTCTCCACCTGTACAGCGCTGAGAAGGTGACAGATCCACCGCCGAGGGCGATGCGGTGGCAAATCCACCGCTCAGGACGCGCCAACGCAAACTCCTGCGTCCCAAGCAGGCCACAGCCCGAGAACCCGAGCCGCCGCCGCTGCCAGCCGCCCGGTCGAGGCCCTTTCGGAGCGCAGGACGAGTCGAAACCGCGCCGACGCAGCCCCACCCGAGGACGAAGCCGCGCCGACGCACCCCCACCCGAGCACGAAACCGCGCGGACGCAGCCCCACCCGAGCGCGAAGCCGCGCCGGCGCAGCCCCACCCCAACACGAGCCACACCGGCGCAGCCGCAGGTCGAGGGAGAAGCCGCATCGACGCACCCGCTGGCGCGGTGCGTAGGGTTCACGGCATGACGAACTTGCTGGGTGAGCCGCCGGAGACGTTCCTTCCCGAGGACCCGGGCGCGCAGGAGCTGGCGTCGGGCACGTCGGCGCGGACCGTGGCCTCGGAGCACCCCGACTCGGTGCTGGCGTGGGCGCTGCTGGCGCAGGAGGCTCTGGACGCCGGTGACGACCTGGAGGGCTATGCGTTCGCGCGCACGGCCTACCACCGCTCGCTCGACGCGCTGCGTCGCAACGGCTGGAAGGGCTTCGGGCCCGTGCCGTGGTCGCACGCGCCGAACCAGGGCTTCCTGCGCTCCCTCGCGGCGCTCGCCACCGGATCCGAGCGGCTCGGCGACGACGCCGAGGCGCACCGCTGCCGCGAGTTCCTGCACGAGTCGAGCCCCGAGGCGTACGCGCAGCTCGTCTGAGCCGCTCCGCCCAGATCGTCGGCCCCTTCGTTCGTCGACGCTGTCAGTCCTCCAGCGGCGGGGGCGCGTCGGCGGGGGCGCGCAGCCTCAGCCGACCCGGCTCGACCACCCAGTGGTGCCGGGGGCTCGCGTCGCAGATCTCGCCGTCGAGGTTGGCCTGCAGTGCCTCGCCCTGCACCACGACCTCGCGACCCTTGAGGTAGACGACGTCGTCGCGCATCGGGTGGCGGCCGCGACGCAGGCGGTACGCGTACCCGAGCCGCTTCCACCGGGCGTGCGCCCACACGACCGCGACGTCGAGGCTCCCGTCGAACGGGTCCGCGGCGGGGAGCAGCGGCGCGCCGCCCCCGACGTAGCGTCCGTTGCCGACGGCCACCTGGATGAGTCGGCGGGGCGAGTCGATGCGCTGGCCGTCGACGTGCACCGTCGCGCGGAAGCCCTTGCCCACCACGCCCGTGATCGCCGCGCCGATGGCGTACCCGACGGGGCCGAACGCCTTCTTCCACGGGGTCGCCTTCACGTTCGCCTCGGCGCCCAGACCCACGTGCGCGGCGTTGACCACGAGCCGGTCCTGGCCGTCGCGGATCACGTCGGCAGGGCGGGCCACGCAGTCGACGGCCTGACGGGCCGCCTCGACCGGGTCGTCGCTCAGGCCGAGCGTGCGCACGAAGTCGTTGCCGGTGCCGAGCGGCACGATCGCCACCTCGACGTCGTCGAAGAGGTCGAGGTCGTCGACCGCCGTGACGACGGCGTGGATGCTGCCGTCGCCACCGACCGCCACCACGACGCCACCGCGCGCTGCGGCCACCGCGTCCTGCAGGTCGTCGCGGTCCTCGGTGCGCCGCACCTCCAGCGGGGCGTGCGCGCGCAGCACGTCGAGCGCCTCCTCGAGGCGCGGGTCGTCGCTGCTGCCCGCCTGGGCGTTCACCACCGCCACCCACGGCCTGCTGTCGGTCATGGCGCTCCCTCTGCGTGCGGCCCCGAGAGCACCGTCGACGACGGCGCCCCTGCGAGCCTAGGGCCCGGACGCACCGGACGCACCGTCGTGGCCGTCGTGCATTGGCCCGAGGGGCGTCCGGCCCGATACGATGCGGCTGTCAGGCCCCGGACGCCCGGGGCTTGTCGCCTGTTCACCGCACAGCACGAACCAACCTCGAGGGGTGCATCGCATGCCCGCAGTCGTCATCGTCGGAGCCCAGTGGGGAGACGAGGGCAAGGGCAAGGCCACCGACCTGCTCGGCAGCCGCGTCGACTACGTCGTCAAGTTCAACGGCGGCAACAACGCCGGCCACACCGTCGTCATCGGAGACGAGAAGTACGCCCTGCACCTGCTGCCCAGCGGCATCCTCAGCCCCGGCTGCACGCCGATCATCGGCAACGGTGTCGTCATCGACCTCGACGTCCTGTTCGAGGAGATCGACGCGCTCGAGGCGCGCGGCATCGACACCAGCAAGCTGCGCGTGAGCGCCAACGCCCACCTCATCGCCGACTACAACCGCACCCTCGACAAGGTGACCGAGCGGTTCCTCGGCAGCCGCAAGATCGGCACCACCGGCCGAGGCATCGGGCCGACGTACGCCGACAAGATGAACCGCCTCGGCGTGCGCGTGCAGGACCTCTTCGACGAGAAGATCCTGCGCGCCAAGGTCGAGGGCGCGCTCGAGCTGAAGAACCAGATGCTCACCAAGGTCTACAACCGCCGTGCGGTCAGCGTCGACGAGATCGTCGACCAGCTGCTCGTGCACGCCGAGCGGCTGCGCCCGATGGTCGCCGACACCGCCCTCGTGCTGCACGAGGCCCTCGACCGCGACGAGACGGTGCTGCTCGAGGCAGGCCAGGCCACGCTGCTCGACGTCGACCACGGCACCTACCCGTTCGTGACGTCGTCGTCGGCCACGACCGGTGGCGCCTGCACCGGGTCGGGCATCCCGCCGACGCGCATCACCCGCGTCATCGGCATCGTCAAGGCCTATGCCACGCGCGTCGGCGAGGGACCGTTCCCGACCGAGCTCTTCGGCAGCAACGATCCTGAGGGGGACGGCGAGCGTCTGCGCACCAACGGCGGCGAGTTCGGCACCACGACCGGTCGCCCGCGCCGCTGCGGCTGGTACGACGCGCCCGTCGCGCGCTACGCGGCCCGCATCAACGGCGTCACCGACTTCGTGCTCACCAAGCTCGACGTGCTCACCGGCTGGGACCGCATCCCGGTCTGCGTGGCGTACGACGTCGACGGCGAGCGGGTCGACGAGATGCCGACGACGCAGACCGGCTTCCACCACGCGAAGCCGATCTACGAGTTCTTCGACGGCTGGAGCGAGGACATCTCCGGCGCCCGCACCATGGACGACCTGCCGGCTGCGGCCCAGGCGTACGTCCGGGCCATCGAGAAGATGTCCGGCGCCCGCATCTCCGCGGTCGGCGTGGGCCCGGACCGCGAGGAGACCGTGGTCCTGCACGACCTGCTCTGAGCGGGGCGGTCGTCGGTCCGGGCGTGGTCGTCGGGGCGATAGGGTCGGGCAGCGTGAAGACTCTGGTGATCGGTACCGGCGGACGCGAGCACGCCCTGGCCCTGGCCCTGTCCCGCGACCCGCAGGTCACCGAGGTGCACGCGGCACCCGGCAACCCTGGCATCGCCGACGTCGCGACGCTGCACGAGGTCGACCCGCTCGACGGTGCCGCCGTCGCCGCGCTCGCCACGTCGATTGGTGCCGACCTCGTCGTCGTCGGCCCGGAGGCGCCGCTCGTCGCCGGGGTCGCCGACGCCGTGCGCGACGCCGGGATCGCCTGCTTCGGGCCGAGTCGGGCCGCCGCGCAGCTTGAGGGCTCGAAGGCCTTCGCGAAGCAGGTGATGGCCGCCGCCGAGGTGCCCACCGCGATGGCGCACGTGTGCGAGACCGCCGAGGAGGTGGCCGCCGCGCTCGACGCCTTCGGTCCGCCCTACGTCGTCAAGGACGACGCGCTCGCCGCCGGGAAGGGCGTCGTCGTCACCGAGGACCGCCAGGAGGCCGTGGACCACGCGGCCGGCTGCGACCGGGTGGTCATCGAGGAGTTTCTCGACGGCCCGGAGGTGTCGCTGTTCGCCATCACCGACGGCGAGACCGTCCTCCCGCTCCAGCCGGCGCAGGACTTCAAGCGAGCCCTCGACGGCGACGCCGGCCCCAACACCGGCGGCATGGGCGCGTACACGCCCCTCACGTGGGCGCCCGACGACCTGGTGGCCGAGGTGACCCGCCGCGTGCTCGTGCCCACCGTGCAGGAGATGGCCCGCCGGGGCTCCCCGTTCCAGGGCCTCCTCTACGCAGGCCTCGCCCTGACGTCGAGGGGCGTGCGCGTCGTCGAGTTCAACGCCCGCTTCGGCGACCCCGAGACGCAGGCGATCCTGGCCCTGCTGCGCACCCCGCTCGCCTCGCTGCTGCACGGCGCCGCCACCGGCACCCTCGACGCCGTCGGGCTGCCCGCGTGGCACGACGGCACGGCCGTCACGGTGGTCATGTCGTCGGCCGGCTACCCGGCGTCGTCGCGGTCGGGCGACGTGATCCTCGGCGTCGGTGCCGCGAACGCCATCGAGGGGGTCGACGTCATCCACGCCGGCACCGCCCTCGACGACAGCGTCGAGGGTGGGGGCCGGCTCGTGACGAGCGGCGGACGCGTCCTGGCGGTCACCGCCGTCGGCGAGGACCTCGAGCACGCCCGCGACCGGGCCTACGCCGGGGTCGACGCGATCTCCTTCGACGGAGCCCAGTTCCGCAGCGACATCGCGCTGGCGGCGCAGCGCGGGGAGATCGAGGTCTGATGTCCGGGTCGGGGCAGCGTCGAGGGTTCTGGTCGCGGTTGCGTGGCCGCAGCCCGCAGCAGGCCACCTCGACCGCGCCGGCGCCGGCGGGAGGGCTCAACGACCAGCCGCCCGGGCTGGTCCTGCCGTCGTCGCTGCGCCTGCCCGCCGACGTCGAGGAGGCGCTGCGCGAGCTGCTGTGGCAGGACGTGGTCCTGGGGCGGACCGAGGTCGAGGACCTGCTCGAGGTGCGCGAGGACGAGCTCGACGAGCTCGACGTCACTCCCGAGCAGACCACCGAGGCCTTCCGGCACCTGGTGCGGGCCCGGCGCGAGCAGCAGGCGGCGTGGACCGACGACGTCACCCGCACGCCCCTGCGGGCCGCGTTCGACGACCTCGAGACCGCCGGCGTGCTGGCCCGACCCGACTTCACGTGCTGCGCCAGCTGCGCGTCCGACGAGATCGGCGCCGAGCGGGACGACTCCCGACGCTGGCGCGGCTACGTCTACTTCCACCAGCAGGACACCGAGACGCTGCTGGAGACCCGGCAGACCTACGTCGGCTACGGCGTCTTCCTCAGCGCGCACCTGCCGCGCGACGCGTGGGAGGCGCTCGACTCCGCGCAGCAGGACGCCACCTACGCCGAGCTCGTCACCACCCTCGTGCGCGACGACGTGCTGCCGGTGCTCGAGCGACACGGCATCCGCGCGTCGTGGGACGGCGACACCGGCACGCGGATCCTCCTCGAGGACGTCGACCACTACGTCGCCGTCTGACCCGGACGGCCGTCCGCCTGCCGTGGCACGAGTGGGATGATGTGCGGCGTGACGACGCCCAACGTTCTGGCCCACCGCTACGCCTCGCCCGAGATCGCGCGCATCTGGTCGCCCGAGCACAAGATCGTGCTCGAGCGGCAGCTGTGGATCGCCGTGCTGAAGGCCCAGCGTGACCTCGGGGTCGAGACGCCCGACGGCGTGATCGAGGCGTACGAGGCCGTCGTGGACCAGGTGGACCTCGCGTCGATCGCCGAGCGCGAGCGCGTGACCCGGCACGACGTGAAGGCACGGATCGAGGAGTTCGCCGCGCTCGCGGGCAGCGAGCACATCCACAAGGGCATGACGTCGCGCGACCTCACGGAGAACGTCGAGCAGCTGCAGGTGCGGGCTTCGCTGCAGGTGCTGCGCTCGCGGGCCGTCGCGGCGCTCGCGCGGCTCGGACGCCTCGCCGCCGAGCACGCCGAGCTCGTCATGGCGGGCCGCAGCCACAACGTCGCGGCGCAGGCGACCACGCTCGGCAAGCGGTTCGCGACCGTCGCCGACGAGCTGCTGACCGGCGTCGGCCGGCTCGACGACCTCCTCGCCCGGTACCCGCTGCGCGGCATCAAGGGCCCCGTCGGCACCGCGCAGGACCAGCTGGACCTCCTGGGTGGTGCACCCGGCGGGGGTGCCGGGCCGGGGGCGGCAGACGGCTTCGCCAAGCTGGCCGAGCTGGAGCAACGCGTGGCCGAGCACCTCGGGTTCGAGCGGGTGCTCACCAGCGTCGGCCAGGTGTACCCCCGCTCCCTCGACTACGACGTCGTCACGTCGCTCGCGCAGCTGGTGGCGGCGCCGTCGAACCTGGCGACCACCATCCGGCTGATGGCCGGCAACGAGCTGGTGACCGAGGGGTTCAAGCCCGGCCAGGTCGGCTCGAGCGCCATGCCGCACAAGATGAACACGCGCTCGTGCGAGCGGGTCAACGGGCTCGCCGTCATCGTCCGCGGCTACGTGTCGATGGTGGGCGAGCTGGCCGGCGACCAGTGGAACGAGGGCGACGTGTCGTGCTCCGTCGTGCGCCGCGTGGCCCTGCCCGACGCGTTCTACGCCGCGGACGGCCTGTTCGAGACGTTCCTGACCGTCCTCGACGAGTTCGGGGTGTTCCCGGCCGTCGTGCAGCGTGAGCTCGACCGGTACCTGCCGTTCCTGGCGACGACGAAGGTGCTGATGTCCGCCGTCCGCGCGGGAGTGGGTCGCGAGGCCGCCCACGAGGCGATCAAGGAGCACGCGGTCGCCGTCGCGCTGGAGATGCGCGAGCAGGGCTCGGCCGGCAACGACCTCTTCGCGCGCCTCGCGGCCGACGAGCGACTCGCCCTCACCGAGGCCGACCTCGCCTCCCTCGTCGCCGCCCCCCTCGAGTTCACCGGCGCCGCCACCGCCCAGGTCGCCGCCGTCGTCGCCCAGGTCGACGAGATCGTCACCGCCGACCCGGCCGCCGCCGCGTACACGCCGGGCGCGATCCTCTGACGTCCTGACCTCGCTGGTGCGCTGCCGTAGGGGCTCTGTGCCTGCTCGTTGACTGCCGCGGGGCGTCTGGGCTTGGTGATGCGCTGCCTGCGGGGGTCTCGCCCTGCTGGTGCGCTGCCTCGGCTGGCGCTGGGGATGGGCTCCGAAAGGGCCTCGACCGGCAGCGGGCCTGGGGGCGGCTCGGGGTCTCGGGGTCTGGTCTGGGCTCGTGGGTGACGTAGGAATCTTCGTTTCTGCGTTCTGGGGCCACGGAGGGCTGAGCGGCGGAAGGTTTCTGCGTTGGCGACGGGATCCCGTCGCAAACGCAGAAGCTTTGGCCGTCAGTGCACCAACGCACAGTCTTGCGTCCACCCCGAGCGCAACCCGCAGCCCGAGACCCCAGACCAGCGCGGGTGCCAGCCGCCCGGTCGAGGCTTCTTTCGGAGCGCAGGACGAGACGAAGCCACGCCGACGCAGCCGCAGCACGAGACGAACCTGACCGACGCACAGGACCCACCCACCCGAGGAGCGAGACGTTCGGACGCCGGTGGGCGGGGGAGGGGGGCGGACCTCCTAGGCTGTCGGTCGTGCCTCTTGACGTCCCCGGTGCCGTGCACCTGCACTCCGGCAAGGTCCGTGACCTCTACGAGCTCGAGTCGGGCCGGCTGCTGATGGTGGCGTCGGACCGGATCTCGGCGTACGACTTCGTGCTCAGCCCCGGCATCCCCGACAAGGGGGAGCTGCTGACGCGGATGTCGCTGTGGTGGTTCGACCAGCTGACCGACGTCGTGTCCCACCACGTCGTGTCGACCCAGGTGCCCGAGCGGGTGCGGGGGCGTGCGCTCGTCGTCGAGAAGCTCGACATGTACCCCGTCGAGTGCGTCGTGCGCGGCTACCTGACCGGGTCGGGGCTCGCCGACTACCAGGCGACCGGCGAGGTGTGCGGCGTGCCGCTGCCCGACGGGCTCGTCGACGGGTCGCGGCTGCCGGAGCCGATCTTCACGCCCGCCACCAAGGCGGCCGTGGGCGACCACGACGAGAACATCGACTTCGACGCCGTCGTCGAGCTGGTCGGCTCCGAGGTGGCGGAGCGTCTGCGGTCGCTGACCCTCGAGGTGTACGCCCGCGCCGAGCGGATCGCCCGCACGCGCGGCATCATCCTGGCCGACACGAAGCTGGAGTTCGGTGCCCGTCCGGACGGCACGATCGTGCTGGCCGACGAGGTGCTCACTCCCGACTCGTCCCGCTTCTGGCCGGCCGAGACGTACCAGCCCGGACGGCCGCAGCCGTCGTTCGACAAGCAGCCGGTGCGCGACTGGCTCACCTCGTCCGCGTCCGGGTGGGACAAGGCCTCCGACACGCCCCCGCCGAGCCTACCCGCGGACGTCGTCGAGGCCACGCGCGAGCGCTACGTGCGCGCCTACGAGCAGCTCACCGGCTCCACCTTCTGAGACTGCCCGGGACTCGCGTACCGACGGTATCCGAGACGTGGGTAGGGTGGTGACGCCGCCCACACCCTCGTCTGAAGGAGCCCGCGATGGCCAACCTCGCCGCCCTGCTGGAGAAGTCCGCCTCGACGTACGCCGACCGCACCGCCATCGTCTTCGGTGACACCCGACTCTCGTACGCGCAGGTCGACGGCGCCGCGAACCAGGTGGCCAACCTGCTCGTCTCGCGCGGGGTCCAGCCCGGCGACAAGGTCGCGCTGTCGTGCCCGAACCTGCCGTACTTCACGATCGTCTACTACGGCATCCTCAAGGCCGGCGCGACGGTCGTCCCGCTCAACGTCCTGCTGAAGGGCCGCGAGGTCGCCTACCACCTCGACGACTCCGACGCGGTCGCCTACTTCGCGTTCGAGGGCACCCCCGACCTGCCCATCGGCGAGGCCGCGTGGGAGGGCTTCCAGGCCGTCGACGGCTGCAAGGACTTCTTCCTCATCAAGCTCGACTCCGCCGCGCCGGAGCCGCTGGAGCCGCCGGAGTACTACGCGCCGCTCGTCGCCCAGCAGCCGCCCACGTTCGAGACGGTCGAGACCGACGACGACGACACCGCCGTCATCCTCTACACCTCGGGCACGACGGGTCAGCCGAAGGGCGCGGAGCTGCGCCACCGCAACATGCGCGACAACGCGCTCGCCGGGGCCGACCTGTTCGGCGCCGATGCCGACCGCCCCGACACCTACCTGTGCGTGCTGCCGCTGTTCCACTCCTTCGGCCAGACCTGCATCCAGAACGGCTCGATGGCCTTCGGCGGCACCGTGGTCATGCTGCCGCGCTTCGAGGCGCAGGCCGCCCTCGGCCTCATGCTGAAGGAGAAGGTCACCTACTTCGCGGGCGTGCCCACCATGTACTGGGGCCTGCTCGGCGCGCTGGACGACAGCGTCGACGTCGAGGCGATCGCGGCCAGCCTGCGCGTCGCCGCGGCCGGCGGCTCCGCCCTCCCGGTCGACATCCACCGCCAGTTCAAGGACCGCTTCGGCGTCACCATCCTCGAGGGCTACGGCCTGTCGGAGACCTCCCCGGTGGCCTCGTTCTCCGTGTACGGGCAGGAGCCGAAGGTCGGCTCGATCGGCGTGCCGATCCCTGGCGTCGAGATGAAGCTCATCGATGCGGAGTGGAACGACGTGCCCGACGACCTCGAGGAGGACGGCAAGACCGCCGTCGGCGAGATCGCGATCAAGGGCCACAACGTCATGAAGGGCTACTACGACCGTCCCGAGGCGACGGCGGAGGCCATCCGCGACGGCTGGTTCCGCTCCGGCGACCTCGGCCGCAAGGACGCCGACGGCTTCTACTACATCGTCGACCGCAGCAAGGACATGATCATCCGCGGCGGCTACAACGTGTACCCGCGCGAGCTCGAGGAGGTGCTGATCACGCACCCGGCCGTCTCGCTGGTCGCCGTCATCGGCGTGCCGCACGAGAGCCACGGCGAGGAGATCAAGGCCGTCGTCGTGAAGAACAAGGACCACGACGACGTGTCCGAGGCCGACCTGGTGGCCTGGGGCAAGGAGCAGTTCGCGGCGTACAAGTACCCGCGCATCGTGGAGTTCCGCGACGAGCTGCCCATGACGGCCACCGGCAAGATCCTCAAGCGCGAGATCTGAGCGCCAGCCCGACGTCCGACGGCCGGGTCCAGGAGCTCCTGGGCCCGGCCTCGTCGTGTCTGCGCCAGCCGGGAGTGGCTAGCGCAGCCCGAAGATCGGGGGCAGGGCGAGCAGCATCGTCAGCGACCACGTGCAGTGAGTGAGGACGGGCGCGAGGATGCCGCCCGACGCGCGACGCTGCAGCCCCACGACGACGCCGAGCAGGACCGCGGCGAACGCGAGCATGACGTTGCCCGTGGCAAGCGTGGCGGCGGTGTAGGCCACCGTCGTCCAGACGACCGGGTGCCGGGGGATCGCGGCGTACGCGGCGCCGCGGAAGAACAGCTCCTCGGCCACGCCGTTGACCGCGGTGATGACGACCAGCAGGGGCAGCGTCCCCTCCGTCGCGAACCCCAGGACCTTCTCGACCTGGTCGGACAGCACGGGGATCTCGCGCACGACGAGCGCCCCGACGACGAACAGGCCCGCGAGCGCCAGCCCGATGGCGATGGGCTGCACGACGGGGCGCACGAGGCCGTCCTCGTCGTCGGGGTCGTCGGTGGCGATGTGTCCGAGATAGAGCCGACCGGACGCGAAGGCGCCGACCGTCCAGACCGCCGCGAGCCCGAACGTGAGCGGGTAGAACCACGGGCTGCCGGGCTCCACGCGCAGCGAGACGCCGAGCACGACGGCACCCAGCACGACGAAGCCGGCGGTCACCCACTGGCGACGTCGGAACGCCGCAGGTGACATGCGGTGGTCGCGGGACACGACGTCCCGCAGCGAGCGGTCGAGCCAACGGCGGCCCGGGTAGCGGCGCGTCATGCCAGGCTCAGTCGCGAGGCTCGAAGCCCACGACGACGGCGGCCATGTCGTCGGCGCCGTGCCCGGCTGCAGAGGCCGCCGCGAACCGGTCGCGCACCGACTGCAGCAGCGAGGTGTCCATGACGTCGGCGCCGGCGTCGAGCATCAGCGAGAGGTCCTTCAGGACGCCGTCGACGCCGAACGACGGCGTGAGGTCGTCGTCGAGGATCGCGCGACCCTTGAGGTGGGCGTAGGGGGTGTCGACGGCCGAGCCCTCGATCGCCTCCAGGAAGAGGCCGGGGTCGACGCCCTGGACCCGCGCCAGGGTCAGCGCCTGCGCCGCCGCGGCGGTGACCGACGCCACCCAGGAGTTGCAGGCCAGCTTGAGGGCACTGGCGGGCCCGGCGGAGTCACCGACGACGAGGGTGCGCGCGCCGATCGCCTCGAGCACGGGTCGCGCGGTCGCGAGCGCATCGTCGGGGCCGGAGGCGAGCACGGTCAGCGCTCCGTCGGCGGCTGGCTTCTTCGTGCCGAGGACGGGGGAGTCGACGAGCACCCGGTCGTGCCGCTCGGCGAGGTCGTGCAGCCGGCGTGCGGCCTCGGGGCCGACGGTCGCGGTCTGCAGCCACACCGCGGACGGCGGTGACGCCGCCAGCGCCTGCTCCAGCACCTCCTGCACCGACGCCTCGTCGAACAGCGAGACGACGACCACGTCGGCGTCGGCGACCGCCTCGGCAGCGGTCGCGCCCACCTCGGCCCCGGCGTCACGCAGCGGCTCGGACTTCTCCGGGCTGCGGTTCCAGACGGTGGTCGCGAGGCCGGCTCGCAGGGTCGACGTGGCCATCCCGGCGCCCATGGCGCCCAGCCCGATCACACTCACGCGCATGCTCCGACCGTACGTCGACCGACGCGGACGCGCCGGGTGAAGGGGGCCGGAGTGCAGAGGTCGGCCCGGCACGCCGATAGGATGCGGCCATGGCCCGCATCATCGTCGACGTCATGCCCAAGCCCGAGATCCTCGACCCGCAGGGCAAGGCCGTCCATGGCGCCCTCCCGCGACTCGGGTTCGAGAGCGTCTCCGACGTGCGTCAGGGCAAGCGGTTCGAGCTGCAGGTGGCGCTGGCCGACGAGTCGACGCTCGCCGAGGTGCACCAGATCGCCGAGACGCTGCTGTCGAACCCGGTCATCGAGGACTTCACCGTCCGCGTCGAGGCGTGAGGACACGGCCATGAAGATCGGCATCGTGACCTTCCCCGGCTCGCTCGACGACGTCGACGCGCAGCGCGCGGTGCGACTCGCCGGCGGCGAGCCGGTCGCGCTGTGGCACGGCGACCACGACCTCAAGGGCGTCGACGCGGTCATCCTGCCCGGCGGCTTCTCCTACGGCGACTACCTGCGCTGCGGTGCGATCGCCCGCTTCGCGCCGGTCATGACCGAGGTCGTCACGGCCGCGCAGGGGGGCATGCCCGTGCTGGGCATCTGCAACGGCTTCCAGATCCTCTGCGAGTCGCACCTGCTGCCCGGTGCACTCATCCGCAACGACCACCGCACGTTCGTGTGCCGCGACCAGGTGCTCGTCGTCGAGAACCCCGACACCGCCTGGACGAGCGACTACGCGGAGGGCCAGCGGATCACCATCCCGCTGAAGAACGGCGAGGGCGGCTTCATCGCCGACGAGCCCACGCTCGACCGGCTCGAGGGCGAGGGACAGGTCGTCTTCCGCTACGTCGGCTCCAACCCGAACGGGTCGCTGCGCGACATCGCCGGCATCACGAACGAGCGCGGCAACGTCGTCGGGCTCATGCCGCACCCCGAGCACGCCGTCGAGGACCTCTGCGGACCCGGCACCGACGGGCTCGCGTTCTTCACCTCCGCCGTCCGCCAGCTCACCTCGGTCTGACGTGACGCTGGCCCTCGGCTGGTCGGTCCTGCTGCTCGTGACCGCCGCCTGGAACCTGCTCATCTGGCCGCGCTTCTGGCAGCGGATCGCCAACGACGACCGGTCCCGCGACGCCGACGGACGCACCACCACGTTCTACCGCGTGCACGCCGTGCTGATCGGCGTCTCGCTGGCGCTCGGTCTCGCGGTCGGCGCGCTGGGCCTGCTCACCCTGCTCTGAGGCGCGTCCGCCCGAGCGAGGGCGGGATCGCACTAGGGTGGGCGCATGGAACGCCGCACCTACGTGCTCGTCGACGGCGAGAACATCGACGCGACCCTCGGCCAGTCGATCCTCGGTCGTCGCCCGCACCCGCACGAGCGACCGCGCTGGGACCGCGTGCTGTCCTTCGTCGCGTCGGAGTGGGACCAGCCGACGCAGGGCCTGTTCTTCATCGCCGCCAACGGCGAGGTGCCGATGTCGTTCGTGCAGGCGCTGACCGCCATGGACTTCCGTCCCGTGCTGCTCTCCGGCACGCCGGACCAGAAGGTCGTCGACATCGCCATCCAGCGCACGCTGGAGGCGCTCGCCGAGCGCGAGGACGACGTGGTCCTCGCCAGCAACGACGGCGACTTCGTGCCCCAGCTGGGCGCCCTCGTCGGTACCCGACGCACCGCGCTCCTGGCGTTCCGCGAGATGCGCAGCAGCGCCTTCGTGCCCCTCGTGGAGCGAGGCCTGGAGTTCTACGACCTGGAGTACGACGTGCGGGCCTTCAACGAGGAGCTGCCTCGCATCCGCGTCGTGCCGATCGAGGAGTTCGACCCGCTGCAGTTCCTGTAGCTGGCGGCCCGCGTGGGGTCGTGACGGGACGCACGCGGCGACGATGCGGGGTTCGGGGTGGTCGACTGCTAGGCTGGAGCTTCCATGGGAGCCCCGGATCATCTTCGGTAGGGCCTCCCCCTCCCGCCCGAGCAGGCCGCGTCGCCTCGTCACGAGAGCGCCGCAGAGCGGCCCGGGCCCACGATGTCTGAGAGCTCTGTGAACCAGCCTGCCGGCGGCCGTGTGCTGCCCACCCCTTCCTCCTCCCACCCCACCTCCTCGTCCGCGGATGCCGCGTCGGGCGGTCCGCGCTCGTCGGGCTTCGCCGACCTCGGCCTGCCGAAGACGCTCGTCAAGGCCCTCGCCCGTGAGGGCATCGTCGAGCCGACCCCGATCCAGCAGGCTGTGCTGCCGTCGGCGCTCGCCGGCCGCAACGTGCTGGGCCGCGCCCGCACCGGCTCGGGCAAGACGCTGTCGTTCGGCCTGCCCGTGCTCGACCAGCTCGCCGGCGGGACCCGTCGTCCCAAGGCGCCGCGCGGGCTCATCCTCGTGCCCACGCGTGAGCTCGCCACGCAGGTCCAGCGTGCGCTCGCGCCGCTTGCGGCCCCGCTGCACCTGCGCATCATGACGGTGCTCGGCGGCACCCCGATCAACAAGCAGATCCACCAGCTGCGCGACGGCGTCGACCTCGTCGTCGCCACGCCCGGTCGGCTCGCCGACCTCGTCGACCGCCGTGCCTGCACGCTCCAGCACGTCGAGATCACCGTCCTCGACGAGGCCGACCACCTCTGCGACCTCGGCTTCTTCAAGCCGGTCGACGCGCTCGTCGCGATGACGCCCTCGACCAGCCAGCGGCTGCTGCTCTCGGCGACGCTCGACGGCGACGTCGACCGCCTCGTGCGGCGTCACCTGCCCCAGCACGACCTCCACGAGATCGAGTCGGCGCAGGAGCCGGAGTCGCGCATGGAGCACCACGTGCTCGTGACGCCCCGCACCGAGAAGCTGGCCACGGCCTCGCGGCTCCTGGCCGACAACCCGCGCACCATCGTGTTCGCCCGCACCCGCCGGGGCGCCACGCGCCTGGCGCGTCAGCTCACCACCGCCGGCATCGAGGCGGTCGACCTGCACGGCGACCTCAACCAGGCCAAGCGCGAGCGGAACCTGGCGGCGTTCAGCAAGGGTGCGGCCGACGTCATCGTCGCGACCGACATCGCGGCGCGCGGCATCCACGTCGACGACGTCAAGCTCGTCGTCCACTACGACGCGCCCGCCGAGCACAAGGCCTACACCCACCGCTCGGGACGCACCGCCCGCGCGGGCGAGGCGGGCACCGTCGTCACGATGACGACGCGCGAGGACCTGCGCGACGTCATGGCGCTGCAGGCCAAGGCCGGCGTCACCGCCCGCCAGCACGACGCGGCGACGGCGCCGTCGCCGCTCACCCCGGAGGCCCTGGCGGCCAGCGGCACGCTCCCCGAGCCGGGCTCGGCCGGTGGACGCGGCGGTCAGCGCTCCGGCGGCGGTCAGCGCTCCGGCGGTGGCCAGCGGTCGGGCGGTCAGCGCTCGGGTGCCGGCCAGCGGTCCGGTGCCGGTCAGCGCTCGGGCGGTCAGCGTTCGGGCGGCGGCCAGGGTCGCGGCACCGGCGGCGCCCAGGGTCGCCCCGCCGGTCAGGGCGGCAACCGCAACCGCAACCGTCGTCGTAGCGGGGGAGGCCAGGCGCGTCCCGTCGCCTGACCCCAGCACCGGACCTCCTCGTCCGAGCGGCCCGAGCGGCCCGAGCGGCCTCGCAGCTAGGCTGCGGGGATGCTCGGGCCGACGTCGTTGCGCCGCCGCGCCGTCCTCCTCGGTCCGGCCTTCGTCGCCGCCGTGGCCTACGTCGACCCGGGCAACGTCGCCACGAACGTGACAGCGGGCGCGCGGTTCGGCTACGCACTGGTGTGGGTGGTCGTGCTGGCCAACGTCATGGCCGTGCTCGTCCAGTACCTGTCGGCGAAGCTCGGCCTCGTGACGCGCACGTCGCTGGCGTCGCACCTGGGCGGCCGGCTGCGCCGCGGACCGAGGGTCGCGTTCTGGCTGCAGGCGGAGGCCGTCGCCGTGGCCACCGACCTCGCGGAGGTCGTCGGCGGCGCGATCGCGCTGTCGCTGCTGTTCGACCTTCCCCTCGTCCTCGGGGCCGTCGTGACCGCAGCCGTGTCGCTGCTGGTGCTGCGCATCGGCGACGTCCGCGGCCAGAGCGCCCTCGAGCGCACCATCCTGGGCTTCCTGGCGCTGATCGCCGTCGGCTTCGTGGCCGGGCTGGTGGTGAACCCACCGGCCGCGGGCGACGTCGCTGGTGGCCTCGTGCCGACGTTCGACGGGGCAGAGAGCGTGCTGCTCGCGTCGGGCATCATCGGGGCGACCGTGATGCCGCACGTCATCTACCTGCACTCGGGCCTGACGTCGGGACGGCTCGGTGGCCGAGGTCGCGGCACGTCGGTGCGCGACCTGCTCGGCGCCACCCGCACCGACGTGGTGCTCGCGCTGGCGCTGGCCGGCTTGCTGAACCTCTCGCTCCTGCTCGTGGCCGCCGCCGGGCTGCAGGGCCTCCCGGGCACCGACACGTTGACCGGTGTGCACGCGCTCGTGACGTCCGAGCTCGGCGCTGGCGTGGCGCTGCTCTTCGCGGTGGCGCTGCTCGGGTCGGGGCTGGCCTCGACGGCCGTGGGAGCGGCCGCCGGCGCCGAGGTGATGCACGGCCTGCTAGGCGTCCGCGTCCCGCTGCTGCTGCGCCGCGTGGTCACCGTCGTGCCGGCCCTCGTCGTCCTCGCGCTCGGGGTCGAGCCGAGCCGCGCCCTCGTCGTCTCGCAGGTGGTGCTGTCGCTCGGCATCCCGTTCGCGCTCGTCCCGCTCGTCCGCCTCACCGCCAGCCGCGCGGTGATGGGCGAGCACGTGAACCGCCCCGCCACCACCGCCGCCGCCTGCGTCGTCGCCGCCGTCGTCATCGCACTGAACGTGTCGCTGCTGGTGCTGACGTTCGGGTGAGGTGGCTTCGTCGTGCCGCTGCGCTGCCTGCGGTCGTCGTGACCTTGCCGCTGCGCTGCCTGCGGGGTCGTGATCTTGCCGGTGCGGTGGCTGCGGTCGTCGTGACCTTGGTGGTGCGCTGTTTCGGCCTTCGCTGGGGGTGGTCTCCGAAAGGGCCTCGACCGGGCGGCTGGCGGCCGCGCTGGTCTGGGGTCTCGGGCTGTGGGTTGGTTCTGGGGTGGACGCAAGCTTCTGCGTTCGTGTGCGGGAGGGCAAGGATTCTGCTTTGCCTACGGGATCCCGTCGCGAACGCAGAAGCGTTCGGCTTCGAACGCACGAATGCAGAGTCGTGAGTGCTCTTTGCGTTGAGAGGACGCAAGTTTCTGCGTTCGCGTGGAACGGTCCACGCAAAGGCAGAATCCTTCCAGCGCGACGCCTGCCATCGGTGGATCTGCAACCGCAGAAGCGCTCCTGCGGTTGCAGATCCACCGATAGGACGCGCGAACGCAGAACGGTGGGCCAAGAACGCAGAAACGAAGAACCTTGCGTCGAGGGCAGGCTCAGACCGGACCCCGAGACCCGGAACCGGCCCCAGACCCGCTGCCGGTCGAGGCCCTTTCGGAGACCACCTCCAGCGAAGGCCGCGGCAGCGCACCAGCAAGCACAAGCCGTCTGCGGCAGCGCGCCAGCAAGCACAGACTCCCTGCGACGACGCAGCACCCCTCACCCCCGCCAGCCCGGCGGGGGGAGGGCGCGTCTGGCATCATCCGGAACCATGCCCCTCCCGCTCGTCCCGCGACCGCACGTCCCGCACGACCTGGGCGCTGCGGTGGGGAACCTGCGCGACGTGGTGCAGGGGCGGCGCATCGCCGACCTGCGGACGACGCCGCGCACGCTGGTCAAGGTCACCGAGCACGCGAGCCTGTTCCGGTACGACCCGTACCCGGGCACGGAGCAGCACGGCGACCCGCTGCTGCTCGTGCCGCCGCTCGCCGCGCCTGCGCTCGCGTTCGACCTGCGGCGCGGGTGCAGCGTGGTCGAGTACTTCGTGCAGCAGGGACGGCCGGTGTACCTCGTCGACTACGGGCCGGTGAGCTTCGAGCACCGCGACCTCGGCATCGAGCACTGGACCGGGCGGGTGATCCCGCAGGCCGTCCGGCACGTGCACGACGACGCGGGGGAGCGGCCCGTGCACCTGGCCGGCTGGTCGCTGGGTGGGATCTTCACGATCTTCACCGCCGCGTCCGACCCGACGCTGCCGCTCGCGTCGGCGACGGCCGTGGCGTCGCCGTTCGACCTGACGCAGGTGCCGCTGATCGCGATCACCCGCCCGGTCAACGCCGTGGCGAGCGGCCTGGTGAGCGCCGCCTACCGCACCCTCGGCGGCGTCCCCGCGCCGCTCACCCGGCTCGGGTTCCAGATCTCGGCGCTCGACAAGTACCTCACCAAGCCGTTGGCGATCCTCGCGCACGCCGACGACCGCGACTTCCTCGCGCAGCTGGAGGCCGTCGACCGCTTCACCGACAACATGTACGCCTACCCGGGCCGCACGTTCGGGCAGCTGTACCACGTCGTCGTGCGCAGCAACGCGCTCGCGACGGGGGTGGTGGAGCTGGGCGGACGCGAGCTGCGGCTCGCCGACATCGACGTGCCCGTGCTGGTGGTGGCCGGGCTCGACGACACCCTCGCGCCGGTGGGTGCGGTCAGCCACCTCGTCGACCTGCTGACGGGTGCACCGGACGTCCAGCTCGTCCAGGCTCCCGGCGGCCACCTCGGGGTGCTCACCGGCCGCGCGGCCCGCCGCACCACCTGGCCGGCCATGGAGGGCTTCTACGCCCGCCACGACACGCCCTGACGTCCGCAGGCGTCTCGGACTACGCTCGTGACGTGCCCGAGATGCCGGAGGTCGACGCGCTTGCCGCGTTCCTGCGCGAGCGTGCCGTCGGTGCCGTCGTGGCCGACGTCGAGCTGGCGTCGTTCGCGGTGCTCAAGACCTACGACCCGCCGGTGTCGTCGTTGGCGGGCCTGCAGGTCACCGACGTGCGGCGGCACGGGAAGTTCCTCGACCTCGACGTCGACGGTCTGCACCTCGTCGTGCACCTCGCGAAGGCCGGGTGGCTGCGCTGGTCGGACCAGCTCACCGACAAGCGGCTGAAGATGGGCAACGGCCCGCTCGCCGCGCGGGTCCGGCTCGACCACGGCGACGGCCCGCACGTCGGGTTCGACCTCACGGAGGCCGGGACGCGCAAGGGCCTGGCCGTCTACGTCGTGCGCGACCCGCAGGACGTCGAGGGGATCGCCGCCCTCGGCCCGGACCCCATGGTCGACGGCTTCACCGTGGCGCCGCTGCTCGAGGGTCGACGCATGCAGGTCAAGCGGTTCCTGCGCGACCAGAAGATCGTCGCCGGCATCGGCAACGCCTACAGCGACGAGATCCTGCACGCGGCCCGACTGTCGCCGTTCGCGCTCGCGTCCGAGCTCGACGCCGAGCAGGTCGAGCGGCTCGACGTGGCGATCCGCACCGTGCTGGGCGAGGCGATGGCCGAGGCGCACGGCAAGCCCGCGTCGGAGCTGAAGGACGGCAAGCGCTCGCGGATGCGGGTGCACGGCCGCGCGGGCGAGGCGTGCCCCGTGTGCGGCGACACGGTCGCCGAGGTGGTCTTCGCCGACTCCTCCCTGCAGTACTGCCCGACGTGCCAGACGGGCGGGAAGCCGCTGAAGGACCGCTCGACGAGCAAGTTCCTCAAGTAGCCCGCTCGACGGCTGCTCGGCCCAGTGCCATCAGCCCAGTGTCATCAACCCAGGGCCACGAGCGTCACGGCCGACGCGGCGAGCGCGAGCCCGACGCCCTGCCATGCCTGGATGCGCTCCTTGAGCACGAGCGTCGCGAGCAGGACGGTGGTCGCGGGGTAGAGGGAGGAGATCACCGACACGACCGACAGCAGGCCCTCGCGCGTCGCCAGCAGGAACGCGGTCGTCGCGGTGGCTCCGAGCGGCCCCATGAGCACCCCGAGCCCTGCCAGCACGCCGTCGACCACGCCGCCGCGGTGCGCGGCCTGCGCTGCGGCGTCCTCCTCGACGACGCGCGACACGAGCGCGATCGCCGGGAACGCGACGACGATCCCCGCGAGGGCCAGCGCGCTCGGCCGGTCGCCAGTGACGAGCCCGACGGCCACGGGCAGCAGCGCGCAGACGACCGCCGACAGCGGTGCGACGACGCTCATCCGCCCGCCGGCGAGCCCGCGGTAGAGGAACGCGGCACCGACGCCCGACCCGGCCCCGCCGACGACGCCCCACACCCAGTCGGCCCCGACCGGGTCGCCGGCGATGAAGAGCGCCACGGCGACGGTGCAGACCGTCGACGACGTCTGCCCGACCACGGCCGTCTGCCACGGTCCGGAGCGCTTGGAGAAGAGCCCGCCGAGGAAGTCGGAGACCCCGTACGACAGGGCGGAGAGCAGGGAGAGGAGGACGGCCACGCGTGCACCCTAGTGGGACGGGACGGACCTCACGGTCCGGTGTCCAGGGCCTCGGCCGTGGCGTCGTCGAGGGCCGAGGAGTCCTTGAGCGCGACGCCGGAGCGGCCCAGACGCCGGGAGCCGTCGACGAGCGCGGCAGCCACCCGCGCCGCCGCCGCGTAGCCCAGACCGTCGGGCGGGTGGATGTTGGAGATGCAGTTCCGCTCGGCGTCGGTGCGCCCGGGGCGAGGGTCGTGCGTCAGGTAGACCCCGAGGCTGTCGGCGACCGACAGGCCCGGGCGCTCGCCGATGACGACGAGCAGCGTCTGCACGCCCAGCGCGGCGCCGACGTGGTCGCCCAGCGCCACCCGTGCCTGGGTGGCGACCACCGGGGCGGCGACGCGCAACCCCGTGCCGAGCGCGTCGACGAGGGCCGTCACGAGCGCGACGCCGTGCTCGGCGACCGCCCGCGGCGACAGGCCGTCGGCCAGCACGACGGCGACGTCGGCGTCGCCGCTCGCGTCGAGGCCGTCGAGCGACGCGGGGCGCCGCCCGAGGTCGGGACGTCGGAGGTACTCGCCGCGACCCTCGGCCAGGCTGCGCACCCGTCGCGTGGCACCGAGGCCGAGTGCATCGAGGCCAGGGACGAGCGCGTCGACGTCGAGCGGCTCGTGCACGGCGTCACGAGCAGCGGCGTGCGCCGCCCGGAACTCCAGCTCGCGCCGCGTCGGCAAGGAGCTGCCGGCCCGCCCCAGCCCGATCCGCGCCTGCGTGGTGCGGCGCAGGCCCGACCACGGGTCGCTCGCCGCGACGTCGGGCGTGCGGGCGTCGCCGCCGCTCACGCCCCGCTCGCGATCGACAGCAGGGGCGAGGCGTCGAGGTCGACGGGCAGCACACGACCCTGCGGGTCGGCCATGCCGAGACCGGCGAGCCACGCCTCGAACTCCGGTGCCGGCCTGAGCCCGAGGACCTGCCGCACGTAGAGCGCGTCGTGGAAGGACAGGCTCTGGTAGCCGAGCATCACGTCGTCGGCGCCGGGCACGGCGATGACGAACGCCGCGCCGGCCACGCCGAGCAGCGTCAGCAGCGTGTCCATGTCGTCGGAGTCGGCCTCGGCGTGGTTGGTGTAGCAGACGTCGACCCCCATGGGCAGGCCGAGCAGCTTCCCGCAGAAGTGGTCCTCGAGGCCGGCCCGCACGATCTGCTTCCCGTCGTAGAGGTACTCCGGCCCGATGAAGCCGACCACCGTGTTGACGAGCAGCGGGTCGAGGGCGCGGGCGAGTCCGTAGGCCCTGGTCTCGAGCGTCTGCTGGTCGACCGGACGACCACCGGTGCCGAGGTGGGCGCCGGCCGAGAGGGCCGAACCCTGACCCGTCTCGAGGTACATCACCTGGTCGCCGACCGTGCCGCGTCCGAGGGAGCGACCCGCCTCGTTGGCCTCCAGCAACAGGCGCACGTCGACCCCGAACGACGCGTTGGCGCCCTCGGTGCCCGCCACCGACTGGAACACCAGGTCGACGGGCGCGCCCTGCTCGATCAGGTCGACCGTCGTCGTCACGTGCGAGAGCACGCACGACTGCATCGGGATGTCGAAGCGCTGGCGCAGGTCGTCGAGGAGGTGCAGCAGCCGCGCCGTCGCCTGGGGCGAGTCGGTGGCCGGGTTGATGCCGATCACGGCGTCGCCGGAGCCCATGAGCAGACCGTCGAGGGTCGCCGCCGCGATGCCGGCCGGGTCGTCGGTGGGGTGGTTGGGCTGCAGTCGGGTCGCGATGCGTCCGGGCAGGCCGATCGTCGTCCGGAAGGCCGACGTGACGCGCGCGGCCTGCGCGACCAGCACGAGGTCCTGGTTGCGCATCAACTTCGAGACGGCCGCCACCATCTCCGGCGTGAGCCCCGGGGCGACCGCCGTGAGCGTCGCGGCCGCGTCGGGACGCGTCGCCGTCGCCAGCAGCCAGTCGCGGAACCCGCCCACGGTCAGGTGGGCCACCGGCGCGAAGGCCTCGGCGTCGTGGGTGTCGACGATGAGCCGGGTCACCTCGTCGCTCTCGTACGGCACCACCTGCTCCTGCAGGAACGTGGTGAGCGGCTCGTCGGCGAGGGCCCACGCGGCCGCCGCGCGCTCGGCGTCGGACTCGGCCGCGCAGCCGGCCAGCTGGTCGCCCGAGCGGACGGGCGTGGCCTTGGCCATCAGGTCGACGAGCCCGTCGAACGTGTAGGTCCGACCGCCGAGCGTGTGCCGCCGGATCACCCGAGGTCCTCCTCCGCGCGGGCCAGCGCGGCGAACTCCTCGTCGGGGGAGGCGGCCACCAGGTGGTGACGGCTGTAGAGGCCGAACCAGGCCATGAAGGCGAGGAAGACGCCCACGCACCACAGTGCCGCGGTGCTGTCGACGAGGAAGGTCGCCACGACGGAGAGCGCCGCGACCACGAGCGCGAAGCCGGTCGTGAGCACGCCGCCCGGCGTCCGGTAGGGCCGGGGCATGTCGGGCTCGCGCACCCGGAGCACGACGTGGCTGACCATCATCAGCACGTAGCTGAGCGCCGCCCCGAACACCGCCATGTTGAGCAGCAGCGCCCCCTCACCGGTCAGCGACAGGCCGAAGCCGATGACGCCCGGCACCACGAGCGCGAGGGTCGGCGTCTTGCGTCGGTTGGTCACCGAGAGCGACGTGGGCAGGTAGCCCGCACGCGAGAGGGCGAAGAGCTGCCGCGAGTAGGCGTAGATGATCGAGAAGAAGCTGGCCACGAGCCCCGCCAGGCCGATGTAGTTCACGACCGTGGCAGCGGCGCCCCCGCCGAGGGCCTCCACCAACGGGTTGCCCGACGACGACATCGCCTCCGCGCCCCCGGCGCCCGGGACGAGCACGAGCACGAGCACGCACGTGAACAGCAGCACCGCCATCGCCGCGATGATGCCGCGCGGCACGTTCCGCTCGGCGTCGGCCGTCTCCTCGGCGGCCAGCGGCACGCCCTCGACCGCGAGGAAGAACCAGATCGCGAAGGGGATCGCCGACCAGATGCCGAGGTAGCCGAAGGGCAGCAGCTCGGACGCACCGGCGGCGCCGGTCGGCGCGATGTCGGTCAGGCGCGAGACGTCGAAGTCGCCGAGCGCGGCGACGGCGAAGACCACGAGGCCCACGAGCGCGACCGAGGTGATGACGAACATGACCTTGAGCGCCTCGCCGACGCCGGCGAGGTGGATGCCGATGAACAGGGCGTACACGGCCAGGTAGACCCACCAGCCGTCGGTGATGCCGAACAGGCCGAGCGACTCGACGTAGGCGCCGATGAAGGTGGCGATCGCCGCCGGGGCGATGGCGTACTCGATGAGGATCGCGGTCCCGGTGGCGAAGCCGCCCCACGGGCCGAGGGCGCGTCGGGCGAACGTGTAGCCACCGCCCGCGGCGGGCAGCGACGACGACAGCTCGGCCATGCCGAGCACGAGGGCCAGGTACATGGCCGCGACGACCACGGTCGCGATGGCGAGCCCGCCGAACCCGCCCTCGGCGAGGCCGAAGTTCCAGCCGGAGTAGTCGCCGGACACGACGTAGCTGACGCCCAGTCCGGCGAGCAGGACCCAGCCGGCCGTGCCGCGTCGGAGCTGACGCTTCTCGAGGTACTCCTGGGCGCTCGCGCCGGAGCCCGACGTCACCGGAGTCTCGTGCTGCTGTGTCATGGGTGCTCCCTCGTCCCGCGCCGCGTCGTGCGACCGGAGCACGACGCTAGTGAGGCCGTGTTGCCCGGATGTTGCCGCGCGCTTACGGGCGAGGCCCAGGTGGGAGCGACGTCTAGGCTGGGGTCATGGCGACGCAGGAGGGACCCCGACGACGCAGCTGGCGTGACCGCACCAACCGCGCCGTGCACGGCGCGACCGCGCGGGTCGACGGCCAGACGGAGGACGCGGCGCGGCGGGCCGTGACCGTCATCGTCCCGACCGTCCGGCTGCTGCGCGTCCCCTCGCTCGTGCTCGCCCTCGCGCCGGTACCCTTCCTCGTCGCCACGGTCGTCCTCGGGCTGGCCGCCGGCGGCACGACGGGCACGGTGCTCGCGGTCGTCGCGCTGGTGGTGGCGCTGGCGCCGGTCGCGTTCGCGGTGCGGCGTCTGCGCCTGCTGCGCGCGGTGGAGGAGCCGGAGCAGCTGGCCACCGAGCTCGGCATCGCGGTGAGCCTGTCCGACAGGGTCGAGGAGGCCCGGGGAGCGCTCACCAGCATCGCGGGCGGCGGAGGACTGCGCTTCGTCTCACGGCTCAAGGGCGTGTGGTCGGGCGTGGGCATGACCGGCCGCTGGATCGACGGCGTCGACGACCTCCCGCGGGCCCGCTGGTTCGTGCCGCCGAAGATCGGCACGACGGTGTCGATCACGATCGCGACGCTGTGGTCCGTGCCGATCTCGGCGCTGCTCGCGTTCTTCACCGCGGTCGCCGCCATCGCCGGGTCGCTCTGAGCCCGTCCCGCTGGAGTCCTGAGCCGATGACCGGTCCGGCGTCCTGGCCACCCGTCCCCACGGTCATCGGGCACCGCGGCGTGCCCGGCCATCGGCTCGAGCACACCCGCGGGTCGTACCTGCTCGCGATCGAGCAGGGTGCCGACTACATCGAGCCCGACGTCGTGGCCACCCGCGACGGTCACCTGGTCGTGCGGCACGAGAACGAGATCGGACACACCACCGACGTCGCCGACCACCCGGAGCTCGCCGACCGGCGCACCACCAAGCGGGTCGACGGCGTGTGGACGAGCGGCTGGTTCACCGAGGACCTCACGCTCGCCGAGGTCAAGACGCTCCGGGTCCGCGAGCGTCTTCCGCAGCTGCGGCCCCAGAACCTCGCCCTCGCCGGCACCGAGGAGGTGCTCACCCTCGAGGAGGTGGTCGACATCGCGCGGCAGGCGCCCCGCCGGGTCGGGGTGTACGTGGAGACCAAGCACCCGAGCTACTTCCGCGAGCGCGGGCTCGACCTCGACGACCTGCTGCTCGACGTGCTGGAGAGGGCCGACCTCAACCGCGCCGACGCCGACGTGCCGGTCGTCGTCCAGTCGATGGAGACCGGGAACCTGCGCGGTCTGCGCCCACGCACGCCGCTGACGCTCGTGCAGCTCATGGACCGCAAGGGCGCACCCTGGGACCTCGAGTCCACCGGCGACCCGCGCAGGTACGCCGACCTGACGACCGGCGCGGCGTTGGCCGAGCTGGCCGAGCACGTCGACGGGATCGGCCCCAACAAGACCCTCGTGATCGCCCGGCGGACGGGCCACTGGCTCGACGGTGAGACCGGGCTCGTGGCCCGCGCCCACGCGGCCGGGCTGCTCGTGCACGTGTGGACGATGCGCGACGAGAACAACTTCCTGCCCGCGGACTTCCGCACCAGCACCGACCGTGCCGCCGCCGGCGACGCCGCGGCGGAGTACCGGGCGTTCTTCGACGCCGGGGTCGACGGGGTCTTCTCCGACTACGCCGCCACGGCCGTCGCGGCCCGCCAGGCGTGGCTGGCGGGCCACTAGGTCTCAGACGTCGTCCGGGACCGGCTCCTGGACCGGGTGGCGGCCTCGTCGTGCGCGACGTCCCACGACGATCGTGGCCAGCAGCCCGAGACCGCCGAGCACGATCAGGACGACGGCCACCAACCGGCCCAGCTCGACGCCCTGGAGGTAGCCCTGGTCGTCGGCCAGCCACGAGCCGGCCGCCGCGAGGAACAGCAGCCCGAAGAACGTGTTGAACGGGTGGACGCGGCGGCGAGGGGAGCTGGTGGTCGTCGCGCTCGTCGGGTCGAGGTCGGGCTCGGGGGCGCTCATGGTGCTCCTGTCGTGGGTCGTCGTACCGTGGGCGGGGCTGTTCATCGCGCGTCCACCACCACGCGGCCGAGGGACTGGTCGACGACGATGGTGAGGGCGTCGGGGTGGGAGCCGCCGGACGTTCCGACCCGCTGGCCGACGCCGCTGCGTCGAGTGTCGAGGATCTCGAGGTCCCCGGCGTCAACCGAGGCCCGGGCCACCACCGGGGTGCCCTCGGGCACCCAGACGGACGTCTCGCCGATCCCGGCCCGCACGCGGATCGTGCGCCCCACGAGGTCGTCGGGGTCGGAGACCGCGTCGAGGTCGAGCTCGAACCGGCCGACGCCGTGCTCGTAGTCGCTCTGGACCTGGGCCGCCGAGGTGGGACGCACCACCTGCTCGCCGACCCGCAGGGTGGGCAGCACCGATGCGAGCGCGAGCAGCGGGAGGAGGGCCACGCCGAGGACGACGAGCGGTCCGCCGCCGCGCGTGAAGGTGCTCAGCACGAGCACCGCGCCGAGCGTCGTGAGCGCGAGCGCCACGTACGCGGGCCAGTCCGGGGCGACGGTGAGGCGCAGGACGGCGAGGGCGATCGCCGTGAGCGAGAGGCCCAGCAGCGTCGGGACCCAGCTGTAGGGCTCACGTGGGCGGCGGGGCGGCTCGGGCCGGACCTGGCGGCGCGGCTCGGTCGGCGGGGTCGGGGGCGACGTCGGGCCGAGGTCGAGACGAGCGGTCCCCGCAGGGTCACCCGGCCACTCGGCCGTCGAGGACGCGGCGCCGGGGGAGGAGACCGGTGCCGGTGGCGGCCCGTCGGGGCCGAGGGTGTCGTGGGTGTCGTCGGCGGCACCGCGGCGCACGAGCCAGACGACGAAGGCGACCGGCACGCCCACCACGACGAGCAGCCAGAACGGACCGCTGCTGCCGAGCCCCCAGCCGCCGTCGCCGACCACGGCCAGCAGCGCCAGGACGGCCGCGACGACAAGACCGAGGTCGCGCACCTGGGCCTCGGCCGACCCGAGCGAGAACCAGTGGCCCACGAGGCTGCGCGGCTCGTCGTCGGACGGGAGCAGCAGCCAGCCGGCGAGGTAGAGGATCAGGCCGGCGAGACCCACGAAGCAGAGTACGACGGCGAGCACGCGCACCAGGACGGGGTCGACGTCGAGGCGGCGGGCCACCCCGCCGCACACCCCGGCGACCAGACGTTCGTCGCTGGAGCGACGCACGGACGACACGGACTGCAGGCTGCGGCGCAACCGTGCGTCGGTGTCGTGGTCGGGACCGGTGCGGGCGTCGGTGCCGGAACCGGAGTCGACGTCGGGGCCGGTGGGTCCGCTGGACGGTGGTGTGGTGCTCATGGACCCATCGTCGGTCGGAGGCCGCGCCCACCACCATCGGGCGAGACCCTGGTCCGACCCTGGTGCGCGGACCCGGGTGGAGCGAGGGTGTCACCTGGTGGCGGCGGCTCACGCGCGCGTGTGACGATGCCGAGGTGAGCCAGACCGTCGCGCCGTCGCGCCCCGCCCGCCGAGCGTTCCGCCCGGCCGACCGGCGCGTCGTCGGCGGGGTCGCCGCGGGCGTGGCCGAGCACCTCGACGTGCCGGTGCTGTGGGTGCGGGTCGGGTTCGTCGTGACCACCTGGCTGAACGGGGCCGGGGTGGTCGCCTACCTGCTGCTCTGGAGGTTCCTGCCGCTGCGCCGGCCCGAGCTGTCGCCCGGCCTGGAGTCGGCCACCCGACGTGGGCTGCGTCCCGTCGGCCGTCCCGGACCGGTCGAGGTGCTGCAGACGGTGGCCGTCGTCGCCGTGGGTGCCGGGGTGCTGCTGCTCGTGCACGGCGGTGGTCCCTTCGGCCTGTCGCCCGTGCTGCCGCTGCTCGTCGTGGTGGTCGGCGTGGCCGTCGTGTGGCGGCAGATCGACGACGCGTCGTGGCAGTCGTGGTTCACGCGCACCACCGGTGCTGGGTTCGTGCTGCGCGTCGCTGCCGGCCTCGCCCTGGTCGGCTTCGGCGTCCTCTACCTCATCACGCAGGAGCGGGGCCTGTCCGGCGTCGGCGACGTCGGCGTCGCGCTGCTCGTCGCCGTCCTCGGCTTCCTGCTGCTGCTCGGCCCGTGGATCGTCTCGCTCGTCACCGACCTCGGCAGCGAGCGTCGCGAGCGGATCCGCTCGCAGGAGCGTGCCGACGTCGCCGCCCACCTGCACGACTCGGTGCTGCAGACCCTGGCGCTCCTGCAGAAGAACGCGTCCGACCCGGCCGCGGTCGCGACCCTCGCCCGGCGCCAGGAGCGCGAGCTGCGGTCGTGGCTGTACGGCGAGGAGGAGCTGCCCGGCGACTCGTGGGCGGCGGCGTTGCGCGACGTGCGGGCCGACGTCGAGGAGACGCACCGGATCGCCGTCGAGCTGGTCGTCGTCGGCGACGTGCCGCTCGACGCCGGCCTGGTCGCGGTGGTCCGCGCCGCGCGGGAGGCGGTCGTCAACGCGGCCAAGCACGCCGGCGTCGACCGGGTCGACGTGTACGCCGAGGTCGGGCGGGGCGTGGTCGAGGTCTACGTCCGCGACCGCGGGACGGGCTTCGACCCCGACGCGATCGCCGACGACCGGATGGGCGTGCGCGGCTCGATCATCGGCCGCGTCGAGAACCACGGCGGGACCGCCCGTGTGCGCAGCGGCGTCGACGGTACCGAGGTCGCGCTCACCATGCCCCTGTCCGCCCCGCCCGCCGCCGGCCCCGAGGAGCCCCGATGAGTCCCCTGCACGTCCTGGTGGTCGACGACCACGCCATGTTCCGCACGGGCGTGCGCGCCGAGCTCCAGAAGGACCCGGGCGTCGTCGTGGTGGGCGAAGCCGAGGACGTCGACACGGCCGTGCCCGCCGTGCTGGCCGCGCGTCCCGACGTGGTGCTGCTCGACGTGCACATGCCGGGCGGCGGCGGGGCCGAGGTGATCCGCCGCGTGCTGCCGCAGGCGCCCGAGGTGCGCTTCCTGGCCCTGTCGGTCAGCGACGCCGCGGAGGACGTCATCGGCGTCATCCGCGCCGGCGCCCGCGGGTACGTGACCAAGACGATCTCCGGCGCCGAGCTCGTCGACGCGCTGCACCGGGTGGCGTCGGGCGACGCCGTGTTCAGCCCACGGCTCGCCGGCTTCGTGCTCGACGCGTTCGCCGGCACCATCGAGGTCGCGCAGGTCGACGAGGACCTGGACCGCCTCACCGAGCGCGAGCGTGAGGTGATGCGCCTGATCGCCCGCGGCTACGCCTACAAGGAGGTCGCGAAGGAGCTGTTCATCTCCGTCAAGACCGTCGAGACCCACGTGTCGAGCGTGCTGCGCAAGCTGCAGCTCTCGAGCCGGCACGAGCTCACGAAGTGGGCGAGCGACCGACGACTGATCTGAGGGACGGCGTCACGGAACGATGTCGGCCGCGTCCCCCGCGTTCACGGTCACGGCGACGGACCAGCGAACTCCTTCGGGGGCGTCCACGCGAACGGGGAGGGCGCCTGCAGGGTAGGGCTCGGTCGCCTCGTCCAGGCTCTGGCTGATCGATCCGTCCCGCGAGGTGTTGGGGCACGGTTGTCCAGCCGTGCCGAGCGGTGTCGTGACCGTCAGCTCTTGGTCGCCGCTGTCGCCCGTGCAGGCCAGCTGCACGCTGACGACGCGCACCGGCTCGTTGGTCGTGGCGGTCTCGCTGACCGAGCCCGTGCCGTCGAAGCGCTGCCACACGCGCTCGCCGATCGGGGGGAAGGAGCGCGGCGGCTCGGGGTCCTGCGCGCAGGCTCCGAGCAGGAGGCCGACCACGAGCAGCACAGTGAGGCGACGCATGGTCGGATCGTAGGCCCACACCGCGGGTCCGGTCCTGGGAACCGTGCGCCATGGGTCGCCGGTGTCACGATGGTCCGCATGGACCTCCTGCTCCTCGCCGTCGCCGGTGTCCTCGTCATCGTCACGGTCACGTCGGTCGCGGGGCGGATCGGGGTCGCGGCACCGCTGCTGCTCGTCGTCGCGGGCGTCGGCATCTCCTTCCTGCCCGGCATGCCGCGCATCGAGGTGCCCCCCGAGGCGATCCTCGCGGGCGTGCTGCCGCCGCTGCTGTACGCGGCGTCGGTGAACATGCCGGCCGTGGACTTCCGGCGCGACTTCAAGGCCATCAGCGGCCTGTCGGTGGTGCTGGTCCTGGTGTCCGCGCTGTCGCTGGGCTGGCTGCTGCCGCGGCTCATCCCCGGCATCGGGTTCGCCGAGGCGTTCGCGCTGGGTGCGATCGTCAGCCCGACCGACGCCGTCGCGACGTCGATCGTCCGCCGGACGGGGGTCGCGCCCCGGCTCGTCACCGTGCTCGACGGCGAGAGCCTCCTCAACGACGCGACCGCGCTCGTGCTGCTGCGCACCGCCGTGGCCGCCACCGGCGCCTCGGTGTCGTTCTGGCACGTGGGCCTCGACTTCGTGCAGGCCGTCGGCGTGGCCGTCGTCGTCGGAGTGCTCGTGGCGGTCGTCAGCCTGTTCGTCCGTTCGCTCGTCGAGGACGCCACCGTCGCCACCTCCATCTCGTTCGTGGTGCCGTTCCTCGCGTACGCGCCGTCGGAGCACCTGGGCGGGTCGGGCCTGGTCGCCGTGGTGGTCGCCGGGCTCGTGATCGGGTCGCGCTCGCTCGTGGAGCTGCGCGCCGACGACCGCATCGCCGAGGCCGTGAACTGGCGCACCATCGCGTTCCTCCTCGAGGGCGCGGTCTTCCTGGTGATGGGCCTGGAGCTGCGTCCGCTCCTCGCCGACTTCGACGACTCGGGGCAGCCGTGGAGCCGGCTCGCGGTCGTGACCGTCGCGACGCTCGCCGTGCTGTGGGTCGGACGCGCCCTCTGGGTGGCCTTGCTGCTGCTCGAGCTGCGCCGGGGACGCCGCGCGGTGCAACGGCACGCACCACGCCTGGCCTCGTTCCGGGAGTACCTCGCCTCCGAGCAGGCCCAGACCCTGTCGCGGCGACGTCGGGAGCGGGCCCTGCAGCTCGTCCGGCGTCGCGAGGCCGACGTCAGCTTCTACACCGAGCAGCCGCTCGGCGCCCGCGACGGCGTCGTGCTCGTGTGGGCGGGCATGCGCGGCGTCATCACGCTCGCGGCGGCGCAGACCCTCCCGCCCGACACCGCCCAGCGCAGCCTGCTGGTGCTCGCCGCGTTCTGCGTCGCGGGCGCCTCGCTGCTGCTCCAGGGCGGGACGCTGACCTGGGTCGTGCGGTGGCTCGGTGCGGAGTCGGACCGGACGCCGCAGCGTCGGGCCCAGCTGAGGGCGCTCCTCGAGGCGATGGGGGAGGTCGCCGACGCCCGCTGCGCCGAGGCGGCCGAGGAGGGGCTCGACGGCCGACCGCTCGACCCGCTGGCCGTCGAGCAGGTCCGTCGCCGCCGCACCCCCGCCGCGGAGTGGGAGTGGGCGGGGGAGGACGGCGAGGACCGCGAGCGTCGGATCCGCGACTTCGTCCGCCTGCGGCGGGCCGTGCTGGAGGAGCAGCGCGAGGCGCTCCTCGACCTGCGGTCCGAGGGACGCTTCGACTCCCAGGTGCTCGACACCGTGCTCGGCCGTCTCGACGTCACCGAGTACGCCGCGACCCGACGCAGTCCGCAGCCCCCGCGCTGAGCGTCGCAGGAGGTCGCGGAGTTCACCCGGGCGCAACGCGACGGGTCTAGCCTCGGCCCATGAGCGACCCGCACCTGATCGTGCTCTTCGGCGCGACGGGGGACCTGGCCCGCCGCAAGCTGCTGCCCGGCATCCTGCACCTGCTGCGCTCGAGGCTGGCAGCGGACTCGCGGATCGTCGCCGTCTCGATGGACGACCTCGACGACGACGGCTTCCGTCGCTTCGCCCAGGACGCCTGCCGCGAGTTCGGACGGCCGGTGCCCGAGGAGGAGTGGGACGACTTCGCGCCCAAGCTGCACTACGTGAACGTCGCCGACGGGCCCGCGCGGCTCGCGGAGGTCGCGGGCCGGCTGGAGGAGGAGCTGGGTGGTGCCCCGCGCCGGCTTCACTACCTGAGCGTGCCGCCGAGGGCCGCGGTCGACGTCGTCCGCACCCTCGACGAGGCGGGCCTGGTCGAGCGGTCGCGGATCATCATGGAGAAGCCGTTCGGCACCGACCTCGAGAGCGCCCGAGCCCTGAACGCCCGCATCCACGAGGTGTTCGACGAGGACCAGATCTTCCGCATCGACCACTTCCTCGGCAAGGAGGCCGCGCTCAACATCCTGGCGTTCCGGTTCGCGAACGGGCTGTTCGAGCCGATCTGGAACCGCACCTTCATCGACCACGTGCAGATCGACGTGCCGGAGACGCTGTCGGTGTCGGGTCGGGCCGGGTTCTACGAGGGCACGGGTGCGTTCAAGGACATGGTGGTGACCCACCTGTTCCAGATCCTCGCGTTCATGGCCATGGAGCCGCCCACGTCGCTGGACTCCAGCTCGATCAGCGAGGAGAAGAACAAGGTCTTCCGCTCGATGCTGCCGCTGCGCCCCTCCGACGTCGTGCGAGGCCAGTACCAGGGGTACCGCGAGGAGGAGGGCGTCTCCCACGACTCCGAGACGGAGACGTTCGTGGCGCTGCGCGCGCAGATCGACAACTGGCGCTGGGCGGGCGTGCCGTTCTACCTGCGCACCGGCAAGCAGATGGCCCAGGGCGCGCGGATCATCTCCATCGCCTTCCGCGAGCCCCCGAAGTCGATGTTCCCGGCCGGGTCGGGCGTCGGGCTGTCGGGCCCGGACCACCTCACCTTCGACCTCGCCGACTCCTCCCGCCTGTCGCTGTCGTTCTACGGCAAGCGCCCCGGCCCCGGCCTGCGGCTGGACAAGCTGTCGATGCAGTTCGCGATGCAGGACACCGCACGGGCGGGGGAGGTGCTGGAGGCCTACGAGCGGCTCATCCTCGACGCGATGAAGGGGGAGCGGACGCTGTTCACCACCGCGGAGGGCATCGAGCGGCTCTGGGAGGTCTCCCAGCCCCTCCTCGACGACCCACCGCCCGTCCGCCCCTACCCCGTCGGCACGTGGGGTCCCAACGCCGTGCACCAGCTCATCGCCCCCCGCGCGTGGCGCCTGCCCTTCGAGCGCACCTGGCGCGACCCGAACGAGTCGGGGCAGTAGGGGAGAGTTCGGGCTGGTCCCGCTGCTGCGCTGGCTGCGGTCGTCGCGACCTTGCTGGTGCGCTGCCGTAGGGGGCCTCGATCTGCTGGTGCGCCGCCGCAGGAGGTCTCGACCCGCTGGTGCGCTACCTCAGCGTTCGCTGGGGGTGGTCTCCGAAAGGGCCTCGACCGGGCGGCTGGCATCCGCGCTGGTCTGGGGTCTCGGGCTGCGGGTTGGTGCCGGGGTGGACGCACGAATGCAGAATCCTGGGTGCCCTTTGCGTTGGGGGGACGCAAGATTCTGCCTCTGCGCGGACCGTTCCACACAAAGGCAGCATGCTTCTGACGCTCAGCCCTCTATCGGTGGATCATCAACCGCAGAGGCGCTCCTGCGGTTGCAGATCCACCGATAGGACGCGCCAACGCAGAACCCTGGCCCGAGAACGCAGAAACGAAGAATCGTGCGCCACCCGAGAGCCCAGACCAGACGCCGAGACCCCAGACCACCTCCAGGCCCGCTGCCGGTCGAGGCCCTTTCGGAGCCCACCCCCAGCGAACGCCGAGGCAGCGCACCAGCAAGCCCACGACCACACGAAGCCCCCGCCCCTCCACCGACCCCACCACCCACCAGGCCCGCGGGTAGTCTGCGGTCGCGCAGCCGTGCAGCGAGGGAGGGGGCAGGGTGCGATCGACGTACGGGCGGGTCCTGGCGCTGCCGGGTGCCGCGCTGTTCAGCCTGACGGGGCTCGTGTCGCGGCTGCCGTTGTCGATGGCGTCGCTCGGTCTGGTGCTGCTGGTGCGGGAGCACGGCGGCGGGTACGGGGCCGCGGGCCTGGTCGCTGCCGCCTACGTGGCGGCCGCTGCGGTCGTCGCTCCGGTGCACGGCCGGCTGAGCGACCGGTGGGGGCAGCGTGTGGTGCTGCTGCTCGCCGGGGCGCTGCCCGGTGGGGCGGACACGTGGGTGGCGCGGGGGCTGTCGCTGCGGCCGATGCAGGTCGTGGGCGACTGGTCCTACTCGATCTACCTGTGGCACTTCCCGGTGATCATCGTGGCCCGCAGCCACCTCGGCGGCCTCTCCCCGGCGGCCGTGGCGGTGTGCGTGGTGGCCATCGGGGTGCTGAGCGGGCTGACCTACCACCTGGTGGAGCAGCCCTTCCGGCGGCGGGGGAGCCGATGGGACCTGGCCCGCTGGGCGGTCCCGATGTACCCCGCCGCGGTCGCGGTGCTGGCGCTGGGCGTGCTGGCGTCGCAGACCTGGCTCGACCACCGGGTGGCCTCGACACGCAGCAACCCGGCCGTGCAGCCGGCCGACTACCTCGACGAGGGGCTCAGCGCCGACCCCGTGCGCGCGCTGGTGCAGGCCTCGGTGCTCGCCGCCCAGGAGCCGACGCCGAGCGCTCGATCGTGCTCGCCGGCGACTCCCACGCCCGGGCCTGGAGCCCGGCGGTCCGCGCCATGGGGGAGCGGCTGGGCTACCGGGTCTACACGCTGGCCTACACCGGCTGCCCCACCAACGCCGCGATCCGCCTGGATCCGGAGACCGGGCGGCACTGGGACGCCTGCGAGGACTTCGTGGCCTTCACCCAGGAGACGGTCGCCGAGCTGGAGCCGGAGCTGGTGCTCGTGTCCAACGCCCCGCTGGCGCCGGTCGAGGACGTGGACTCCGGTGAGGTCGTGACCAAGGGCGAGGGGCGCGAGGTCTACGCAGCCGCGGTCGACCGGGGGCTGGAGGTCGCCCTGACCGGCCTCGCCGAGCACGCCGACCGCGTGGTGCTGCTGGCCAACACCCCGAAGCTGCCCCGCGAGCAGGCCGTGTGCCTCTCGCGCGCCGACGACCTCGGTGACTGCCTGCTCTCGCCCGAGCGGGGCCCCCGGAAGCTGCAGCGCGGCTTCATGGACGTCGCGACCGGCCTGGGCCTGGAGGCCGTCGACGCCGAGAAGTGGTTCTGCGAGCGGCGGCGCTGCCCCTCGGTCGTGGGGAACTTCGTGACGATGCGCGACTCCGAGCACATGACCACCGCCTACTCGGTGCACCTCGCTGACGCTCTTGCTCAGGACCTCGGCCTGGGGACCGATCCCTCCTCGTGAGGAGGGCGACGAAGACCCGACGAGAGCGCCGGCGAATTACACGTCTGTAGTTGTCGCGAACGTCTTGTCGTGTGGCCTGTGTTGCTG
>NZ_LUNH01000030.1:0-4051 GCF_001628525.1 Aeromicrobium sp. REDSEA-S38_B2
GCGTCGTGGCCACGCCGCTGCTCGTCGTCGCGGCCGTCGTGTTCCTCCTGACCCGTGAGCAGGGCGGCGCGTGGGGCTACGTCAACGCCGCGGCCGAGGCCGCCATGGTCGGCGCGATCGCCGACTGGTTCGCGGTCACGGCGCTGTTCCGGCACCCGCTCGGTCTGCCCATCCCGCACACCGCGATCATCCCGCGCCGCAAGGCCTCGCTCGGCGCCAGCCTGCAGGAGTTCGTGACCGAGAACTTCCTGCGCCCGGAGGTCGTGAAGGAGCGGCTCGACTCCGCCGAGCTCACGCGGCGTGCGGGCGTCTGGCTCGCCGAGGGCGACCACGCCGAGCGGCTCGTGCGTGAGGGGTCCAAGATCACCGCGCACGCGCTCACCCGCGTCAAGCGCGACGACGTCGCCGCCCTCGTGCGCGACGCCATCGTGCCGCGGCTCGTGGAGGAGCCGCTCGCGCCGGTGGCCGGCAAGCTGCTCGGCGACGTGCTCGCCGAGCGGGCGCACGTCGGCATGGTCGACCTGGTGCTCGACGAGCTGCACGCGTGGTTGCTCGAGAACGAGGACGAGGTGATGGCGCTGGTGGGGGAGCGTGCCCCCTGGTGGACGCCGCAGTGGGTCGACGAGCGGGTCGGCTCGCGGCTGCACCTCGAGGCGGTCACCTGGGTGCAGGAGATCCGTGACCAGCCCGAGCACCGCGCCCGCCGGGCGCTCGACGGCTGGCTCGGTCGTCTCGTCGACGACCTGCAGTCCGACGAGGCCACGCAGGAGCGCTTCGAGCGGCTCAAGAGCCGCATGCTGAACCAGCCCCAGGTCACGACGACGGGCGTGGCGATCTGGGACGCCCTGCGCCGCGCGCTGGTCGAGACCCTCCAGGACGAGGACGGCATGCTGCGCCGCCGTGCGCTGCAGGAGCTGCACGCGCTGGCCGACCGGCTGCAGCACGACACCGAGCTGCAGGCCCGTGGCGACCGGGTCGTCGCCGACGCCGGCGCCTACCTCGTCGAGCACTACGGGTCTGAGGTGGCCACGATCATCTCGGCCACCGTCGACCGCTGGGACGGCGTGGAGACCGCGCGCAAGGTCGAGCTGCACGTCGGGCGCGACCTGCAGTTCATCCGCATCAACGGGACCGTCGTCGGTGGCCTGGCCGGCCTCGTGATCCACACCCTCAGCCACCTCGTCTGAGCAGGGGGTGGGGTGCGCGGGTCGCGCAGCACCCCTGGTACAGTTCCTGACTGCACCACGGACCTCTACGAGGTCCACGTCCGGGTGGCGGAATAGGTAGACGCGCTAGCTTGAGGTGCTAGTGCCCGGTTACGGGCATGGGGGTTCAAGTCCCCCCTCGGACACGTTGAGGAGACCGGCCGCGAGGCCGGTCTCCTCTTGTCGTTCCTGGTGGCCTGCCGGTGCGACCCCGCACGTCCGGGCGCGGGTCTCTGCGCGCGATCACCCTGACGTGCGGCGCTCCCGCTCCGCGCGGGCGAGCATCGCCGTGGCCACCGACGCGGTGACCGAGCCGACCACGCCGATGCCGACGACCATGAGCACGACGGCGATGACACGACCCTGCGTCGTGACGGGGGAGTAGTCGCCGTAGCCGACGGTCGTGACGGTCACGCACGCCCACCAGAGCGCGTCGCCGAAGGACGTGATGGTCGCGTCGGGCGCGTCGCGCTCGGCCTGGAGGACGGCGAGCGAGGCGAGGCCGACCGACGCGACGGCGGCCCCCGACACGTAGACCAGCGTGCGGCCGGCCAGGCTCCCCGCGGCGGACCGGTCGAGGATCCGCAGCAGGGCCACGAGGCGCAGCAGCCGCAGCGGGCGGAGCATCGGCACCGCGATGAGTGCGACGTCGTACCAGTGACGCACCGCGTAGTCCCTCCGGTCGTCGGCGAGCCCCAGCCGCACGACGAAGTCGAGGGCGAACGCGGCCCAGACCGTCCAAGACACGGTCTCGAAGAACTCCCGCCACCCCCGGTCCAGGCGCGGGTCCAGGACCGGCCAGGCGTAGGCGACCAGGAAGGCCAGGGACAGCAGCAGCAGCGGGACCTCTGCGCGACGTTCCCAGCGCTCGACACGAGTCATGGCCACCATCCTGGGCCCAGCGCCGCGGTGGCGAAGAGCAGCCCTGTCAGCCGGACGCGCCCTCGGCCTCGGAGGCGTCGGGCGAGGACCCGCCGGGGGAGTGTCGGGGCGGGGGCGGCGACTCCGTGACCTGCTCGGCCGCCCGCCGCAGACGCTTGTCGCCATACATGTCGAGGTCGGCGTGCCGTAGCCCCTCGGGGCCGCCGGGTGCGACGCCCATGCTGAGCGTCACCTGCTCGGTGGCCGCCCACCACCGGCGCAGCTCCTCGAGCCGGCGCCGGGCCGACGCCTCGTCCTCGTCGAGGACCAGCACGAACTCGTCACCGCCCGTGCGGAAGACGTCGCCGGAGCCGTGGACGCTGCAGGCCAGCAGCGCACCCAGCCTGCGCAGGAGGTCGTCACCGGCGACGTGGCCGTGCGTGTCGTTGAACCGCTTGAAACCGTCGACGTCGATCACGGACACGGTGGAGCGCCCCGACGACGCCTCGAGGCGACACACGAGGTCGCGCCGGTTGAGCACGCCGGTGAGCGGGTCGGTCCGCGCCAGGCGCTCCAGCTCCGCCCGCTGCTCGTTCAGGTGCGTGATGAGGCGCGCGGGCAGCTCGGCGACGATCACCCACATGACGGCCGTCGCCGTGGTCCGCTGCAGCACAGGTCCCTCCAGCCCGCCCCACGCGACGACGAACGCAGGCACGGCCGGGACCAGCAGCCACAGCGAGCGCCACGGCGGCTGCGTGAGCCCCGCGAACACGAACGCCATGCTGATCAGCCCCGGCACCAGGCGCGCAGCGGCGGGCGTGTCGACCCCGACGAGGCCGTACAGCACGCACACGGCGGCAGGCCACAGCAGCAGCGTGAACCGACGCCGCCAGCAGCCGGACCGCAGGCAGACCATCAGCACCAGCGCGGCGAGCGGGGGAGCGACGAGCAGGGCCACCGGTGTCGGGCTGCCGGGCGGTGTGCTCGTCGCGGCCGTCACCGCCAGCACCACCGACTCGACGAACACCGCCACCGCGCCGCAGACGTGCCAGACCCGCAGGTCCCATGCGCCAGGACGCCGCCACGGCGGTCGTTCCGCCGGCCGTCCTCCTGTCGCTTCCCCCGATCGTCCGTCGCGCGCCCTCACGGATTCACGCGGTACACCCTGACGCTGTCGACGACGTAGTCGAAGGCGTCCTTGGTGTGCTGCTGGTCGGGCATGCCCCAGTAGGACGAGCCCACCTGCATGTTGAGCCGGATGTTGAACGGGCTGTCGAAGGCCGTGCGGGCCCACGGCACCTGCTCGATCGGGATCGTCGACAGCACCTGGTCGTCGTAGGTGAACTGCATGCAGTCCGGCGTCCAGTTGAAGCCGTAGGTGTGGAAGCCCTCGTACACGCCGGGCGTCCGCGTCGCCCAGTTCTGGTGCGCCCACGAGTACCACTCGCCGCGCTGCTTGCCCAGGTTGGTGTCCTCCCACAGCGTCGTCGTGTAGGAGCCGGCAGGGTTCCAGCGCTGTGTCGACTCGCCGCCGTAGGCCTCCATGACGTCGATCTCGCCGTTGGTGCGGTCACCGCGCAGCCAGAAGGCCGGCCAGACGCCGCGGGTCATCGCGCGCGACGTCGGCAGCTTGGCCCGCATCTCCCAGCGTCCGTACTTCTGGGAGAACGTCCCGACGGTGTCGAGGTAGCCCGTGTCGTACCACCGCTCCCGGACACCGCTGGAGACCGACGCCGGCGTCGAGCGGCGACGTCCCTCGATCGTGAGGGTCCCGTCGGACACGTCGACCGCGTCCTTCGTCACGTACGCCGCGTCGAACGAGAGGTGCGTCCGGTCGCGGACCCGCCACTTGGTGGTGTCGAGGCCCGTCCCGTCGAACTCGTCGGCGAAGCTCAGCGTGCGGCGCTGCGGCGAGTTCAGGTCGTCGCAGGTCCGGGTGGTGCTGCCCGGCGGCGTGGGCTCAGGCGTCGGGGTCGGGCTCGCCG
>NZ_LUNH01000031.1:0-22620 GCF_001628525.1 Aeromicrobium sp. REDSEA-S38_B2
GCACAGACCTCCTGCGGCGGCGCACCACCGAGCCCAGACCCCCTGCGGCAGCGCACCAGCAAGGTCACGACCCCCGCAGCCACCGCACCAGCAAGGTCACGCAGGCTCAGGACAGCTCGCGCACCAGGTGCACGACGGGGAAGGGGCGGCCGAAGGCGTCGGTGGTGTGGGTGCGCAGGGTGCGGAAGCCGTGTGACGTGTAGAAGCCGAGGCCGTGCGCGTTGCCGGCGTACACCTCGACGCTGGTGGGGGCGACGTGGTCGAGCAGGAGGGTGCCGATGCCCGTGCCGTGCACCTCGGGCTCGACGTACAGCAGCTCCAGGTGGGTGCCCCGGCACCCGGCGAGGCCGAGGGGGCGGCCGGCGCGCTCGGCGACCCAGACGTCCATCGACGGCAGCAGCGCGTCGCGCAGGTAGGGGTGGGCGTCGGTGAAGTCGTGGTCGGCCATGAAGCCGTGGCTCGTCCGAGCCGCGCGCTCCCAGAGGTCGGTCAGCTCGTCGAGGTCCCGTTCGCGGGCGAGCCTGATGGTCACGTCGGCCAGGTCGCTCACGCGCCCCACACCTCCTCGACCAGGCGGACCACCTGGTCGCGCGAGAGGCCGGCGCGCCGTGCGTCCGCGACCACCTGCTCGACCGCCGCGCGGGTGGCGCCGTCGGGGGCGACCGGTGCCGTCACGAACGTGCCGCGCCGACCTTGCGTCTCCACGACCCCGTCGGCCTCCAGCTCGCGGTAGGCCCGGGCGACGGTGTTGACGGCCAGACCCAGGTCGGCGGCGAGCGCGCGCACGGTCGGCAGCCGGTGCCCCGGCGGCAGCGAGCCGTCGGCGGCGGCTGCGGCCACCTGCCGCCGCACCTGCTCGAACGGCGGTTCGGTGGCGTCGGGGTCGATCTCGAGCGCGATCACGTCGGCATCCTGCCACGCGCACCCGCACCCGACATCGCCCCGACGAGGTCCCCGACGGCTTCCCGTGGCACGGGCATGCGGGTGACGTGCAACTGGTTGTGACAGTTTCGGCCCGCCGCCGCGCCGCGGCCCCTACGCTCACGCCATGACCAGGACCGCGTTGCTCGCCCGTCCCGCCGTCGCGCTCGCCGCGGTCCTGCTCAGGGCGCGTTCGCGGTGCGGGTGCTCGACGGGGAGCCCAAGGCCAACGAAGGGGTGGTCACGGCGGTCCTCTGGGACCGGTCGCTGGGCGTGGCCGCTGCGACGTTCACGACAGAGGCCGACGGTCCCACGCAGGTGCGGGTCGTGGACGACGCCGTGTGGACCACGGTGCTCTCCGAGGGCGGGAGAGTCAGTGGCTGCTGGAGCCGGACCGACGCGGCGGGCACGTTCGCGGCACGTCCCGGCTCGGACGAGGTCGACCCCGGGTGGCCGCTCGCCGACCTGTTCGAGGCGTCCAAGGCCACCGAGCTCAGCAACGACGACGGCCAGGTCGTCACCGTGCAGGTGCCGGCTCGCGTGGCTGTGGCACTCGTGCTCGGCGCGGTCCGACCGATCGAGCTCGAGGGCGAGCGGGCCGACGAGCCGGTCGAAGCGCGGGTCGCGATCTACAGCGGCCGCCTGGACCACGTCGAGATCGACCCCGAGGTCCTCGGCGACACGGGGGACGCAGCCGTGGACCGACTGGCACGATCGGCCGCGGAGGACGGGCTCGACTTCCGGATCGAGATCAACCCGACGGCGGAGAACCTGCGGGTAGCCGCACCCCAGCCCGCCTGTCGGTAGACGCACAGCAGGACGTCGTCGCCGCGCGCGGCGCTGTCGGGCCCGCCGACTAGGCTGGACCGGTCATGACGTCGCCCTTTCCCGTGCCCGCCGGTGCCCGCCCCTCGTCGTCCTCGGACGACTCCGACCCGAGCCCGGTGGCAGCGGCCCGCACCCGCCGCGCCGCCCGCTCCGACACGCTCCTGGAGGGGCTGAACGACGCCCAACGGGCCGCGGTCTCCCACGAGCCGGGGCCGGTGCTGGTGGTCGCGGGAGCCGGGTCGGGCAAGACGCGGGTGCTCACGCGGCGCATCGCCTGGCTGATCTCCGCCCGCGGCGCCCACCCGGGCTCGATCCTGGCGATCACCTTCACCAACAAGGCGGCCGCCGAGATGCGCGAGCGTGTCGCCGAGCTCGTCGGTGGCCCGTCGCGTGCCATGTGGGTGAGCACGTTCCACTCCTCGTGCGTGCGCATCCTGAGGCGCGAGGCCAACCGGTTCGGCTACACCTCGACGTTCAGCATCTACGACGCCGCCGACTCCCGACCTCTCATGACCCTGGTCTGCAAGGACATGGGGTTGGACCCCAAGCAGGTCAACCCGCGCGCCGTGCTGCACTGGGTCTCGAACCTCAAGAACGAGCTCGTCGACCACGAGTCGGCCGGCGGTCGCGCCACCAACGGCACCGAGGAGCTCTACGCCGAGGCCTACCGGCTCTACCAGCAGCGACTCCGGGCGGCCAACGCCATGGACTTCGACGACCTCATCATGCAGACCGTCCACCTGTTCCAGGCCTTCCCCGACGTGCGCGAGACGTACCGGCGTCGGTTCCGGCACGTGCTCGTCGACGAGTACCAGGACACCAACCACGCCCAGTACGCGCTCGTGCGGGAGCTCTGCGACCCCGAGACCGACCCCGACCTCGACCTCATGGTCGTCGGCGACTCCGACCAGTCCATCTACGCCTTCCGCGGCGCGAACATCCGCAACATCCTGGAGTTCGAGCAGGACTACCCCGCCGCGTCCACCGTCCTGCTGGAGCAGAACTACCGCTCGACGCAGACCATCCTCAACGCCGCCAACGCGGTCATCAGCCGCAACGAGGGCCGCAAGGACAAGAAGCTGTGGTCGGCGGCCGGCGACGGCGAGCGGGTCGTTGGCTACGTCGGCGACGACGAGCGCGACGAGGCGCAGTTCATCGCCGACGAGGTCGACCGGCTCACCGACGCCGGCGACGCGAAGCCGTCCGACGTCGCCATCTTCTACCGCACCAACGCCCAGTCCCGGGTGTTCGAGGAGGTCTTCATCCGCGTGGGGCTGCCCTACCGGGTGGTCGGCGGCGTGCGCTTCTACGAGCGCAAGGAGATCAAGGACGCCCTCGCCTACGTCCGGGCGCTGGTCAACCCGCGCGACGCCGTGTCGCTGCGGCGCATCGTCAACGAGCCGAAGCGTGGCATCGGCGACGGCGCGCAGGCCGCCGTCGAGCGGTTCGCCGCACGCGAGCAGATCTCCTTCTGGGACGCCCTCCAGTGCGCCGAGGAGACCGGCGACCTCGCCCCCCGCTCCCTCAAGGCCGTGCAGGCCTTCGCCGCCACGATGGCCGAGCTCCGCGAGCTCGCGCTCTCGGGCGAGCCCGCCGACGTCGTGCTCGAGGCCGCCCTCACCCGCAGCGGCTACCTCTCCGCGCTAGAGGACAGCAAGGACCCGCAGGACGAGACCCGCGTGGAGAACCTCGCCGAGCTCGTCGCCGTCGCGCGCGAGTACGTCGTCAACGCGTCCACCGTCTCCGACGAGGAGAGCGGCCGCGAGGAGGCCGACCTGACGAGCGGCTCCCTCGAGGCGTTCCTCGAGCAGGTCGCGCTCGTCGCCGACGCCGACTCGATCCCCGACGAGGGCGACGGCATGGTCACGCTGATGACGCTGCACACCGCCAAGGGGCTGGAGTTCCCCGTCGTCTTCCTCACCGGGCTCGAGGACGGCGTGTTCCCCCACCTGCGCGCGCTCGGCGACGCGACCGAGCTGCAGGAGGAGCGACGCCTCGCCTACGTCGGCATCACCCGCGCCCGCGAACGGCTCTACGTCACCCGGGCGATGAGCCGTGCGGCCTGGGGTGCGCCGTCGTACAACCCGGCGTCGCGGTTCCTCGACGAGATCCCCGCCCACCTGCTCGACTGGCGCCGGGAGGGACAGTCGCCGACGGCGTGGACCCGCGCACCCTCCATCGGCGGTGGTGGCTCCTCCAGCGGCGGCGGTCGCGGTCAGGCGTTCACGGCCAAGGCGGCCGCGGCACGCTCGCAGCGCAAGCGCGCGGTGCCGTCGCTGACCCCGGGCGACCGGGTCACGCACGACAGCTTCGGCCTCGGCACCGTCGTCGCGCTCGACGGCCAGGGCGACAACGCGGTCGCCAGCGTCGACTTCGGCTCGCAGGGCGTCAAGCGCCTGCTGCTGCGCTACGCCCCGGTCGAGAAGCTGTAGCCGCCACGACGCACGACGCCCCCGGCCGCTGGCCGGGGGCGTCGTCAGGTCGGGGTGGGGCTACGGCGTGACGCCGTGCTCGCGCAGCGCGATCTCGGGGTCGATCGGCTCGCCGCCACCGGGGCGCCCCTCGAGGTGGAGGTGGGGGCCGGTCACGTTGCCGGTCGAGCCGGTGTAGCCGATCGTCTGACCGGCGCGCACGCGCTCACCGGGGGTGGCGACGATGCGGCTCTGGTGGCAGTACCAGATCTCGGTGCCGTCGTCGAGGGTGACGACGGTGCGGTTGCCGTAGGCGCCCGCGTAGCTCGTGTCGGTCACCGTACCGGCCGCGACCGAGACGATCGTCGAGCCCGACGGGCCCGCGAAGTCGAGGCCGGTGTGCACACGGGCCCACAGCGAGCTGGACTGGCCGAACCGCGCGGTCAGCGCGTAGCCGGTGACCGGCAGCACCCACTGGTTCGACTTGTACTCATCGGCGACGTTCTGCGCCTTGTCGCGCAGCTCGCCGTCGACCTTCAGCTTCTGCGAGGCCTGCTGCTCGGTCTGGCGGGCCAGCGTCGCCTCGTCGATCTCGGGCGTCACGTCGACGCCCTGGGAGCCGGTGTAGCTCGCCGAGATCGTCTGGTAGCCGGAGTCGAGCGAGCCCTGGTCGGCACGCGGGGACAGCGCTGCTGCGCCGATCCCGGCCATCACGAGGGCGACGGCACCCGCGGCAGCCGGCGTGAGACGCAGGCTGGTCTTGCGACGGCGGGGACGGACAGCCGCCCGACGGCCGCCGACGGAGTCGCGCGGCGTCTGCTGCCTGACGTCGAGTCGACGTTTGGGCGCAGGTGATGACACGCAGAGACCTCCAGCGATGCACGGGGCGGGACCTGTCGAGTCTAGAGGACAGGAGGTCATGGTCAAGGAGGAACCTGGAGACCGACGACGCCCTCCCCGTCGTTCCGGGCGTGTCGCGGGGGTGGTTGTGAGGAGGAACACCGCCGTGCGGGACGATCTCGGGATGCCGATCCCACGAGTCGTGGTTGCCGACCTGAGCGGTGCCTCCGAGGAGCTCGCGCTGCGCCACGCCCGAGCGGCGAGCGCGGACGGCGACGAGGTCGTCTACCTCGGCGGCAGCGAGCCCGTCGCGACCGCCTGGGTGGTGCGCGCCGAGGACGCCGGACGGGTGGTCGTGGTCGCCGGCGACACGGCCGCGCAGGCACTCAGGGCCGCGCTCGCCGACCTCGGGATCGACGACGTCGCGCTCGAGGTGCTGCCGCCGCACTGATTGGCAGGACAGGCGCGTGGCCGCCGTCACCCCTGCCAGGTGTGACGCACCCCGCCGCCCGTTCCCCTCCCACAGAGGCTAGAGTCCCGAGAGGCTCTGACCTACCTCAGAGGACCCTGGACGAACCAAGGACGGTCATCACCGTGGATCTGATGGAATACCAGGCGAAGGAGCTCTTCGCCAAGCACGGCGTCGCGACGACGCTCGGCAAGGTCGTCACGACCGCCGACGAGGCCAAGGCTGCCGCCGAGGAGCTCGGCGGCGTCACCGTGATCAAGGCGCAGGTCAAGGCCGGCGGCCGCGGCAAGGCCGGCGGCGTCAAGATCGCCAAGACCGCCGACGAGGCCTACGAGCACGCGTCGAACATCCTCGGCATGGAGATCAAGGGCCTGACGGTCAACCGCGTGCTCGTCACGCCGGCCACGCCCCCGGTCGAGGAGTACTACTTCTCCTTCCTGCTGGACCGCTCGAACCGCAGCTACCTGTGCATCGCGAGCGTCGAGGGTGGTGTGGAGATCGAGGAGGTCGCCAAGACCAACCCCGAGGCCGTCCGCCAGATCCCGATCGACGCCGGTGCCGGTGTCGACGAGGCCAAGGCCCGCGCGATCGTCGAGGAGGCCAAGTTCCCGGCCGAGCTCGCCGACCAGGCCGTCGCCATGGTCCAGTCGCTCTGGAAGGTCTTCGTCGAGGAGGACGCCACCCTCGTCGAGGTCAACCCGCTCGCCCGTCTCGAGGGCGACAAGCTCGAGGCTCTCGACGGCAAGGTGTCGCTCGACGACAACGCCTCGGAGGTGCGCCACGCCGAGCACGAGGAGTTCGTCATCCACGAGGAGGCGGACCCGCTCGAGGCGAAGGCCAAGGAGAAGGGCCTCAACTACGTCAAGCTCGACGGCGAGGTCGGCATCATCGGCAACGGCGCGGGCCTGGTCATGAGCACCCTCGACGTCGTCGCCTACGCCGGCGAGAAGCACGGCTCGGTCAAGCCGGCCAACTTCCTCGACATCGGCGGCGGCGCCTCGGCGCAGGTCATGGCCGACGGTCTCGACGTCATCCTCGGCGACCCGCAGGTCAAGAGCGTGTTCGTCAACGTCTTCGGCGGCATCACGTCGTGCGACGCCGTGGCGAACGGCATCAAGGGCGCGCTCGAGCTGCTGGGCGACAACGCCACCAAGCCGCTCGTGGTCCGTCTCGACGGCAACAACGTCGACGAGGGTCGCGCCATCCTGAACGAGCTGGACCACCCGCTCGTCACCCAGGTGGACACGATGGACGGAGCGGCCGACAAGGCCGCCGAGCTGGCGAACGGCTGAAGGGGCTGACATGTCGATCTTCCTGACCAAGGACTCCAAGGTCATCGTCCAGGGCATCACCGGCGGCGAGGGCTCCAAGCACACCGCCCGCATGCTGGCGGCCGGCACGAACGTCGTGGGCGGCGTCAACGCCCGCAAGGCCGGTACGACCGTCACCCACACCGACGCCTCCGGCGCCGAGGTGGAGCTGCCCGTCTTCGGCTCGGTCGCCGAGGCCATCGAGAAGACGGGCGCCGACGTCTCCGTCGCGTTCGTCCCGCCGGCGTTCACCAAGGACGCCGTCATCGAGGCCATCGACGCCGAGATCGGTCTGCTCGTCATCATCACCGAGGGCGTGCCGGTCCAGGACTCCGCCGAGTTCTGGGCCTACGCCCAGGGCAAGAAGACGCGCATCATCGGCCCGAACTGCCCCGGCATCATCACGCCGGGCGAGGCGCTGGCCGGCATCACGCCCGCCAACATCGCCGGCAAGGGCCCGATCGGCCTGGTGTCGAAGTCGGGCACGCTGACCTACCAGATGATGTTCGAGCTGCGCGACTTCGGCTTCTCGACCGCCATCGGCATCGGCGGCGACCCGATCATCGGCACCACGCACATCGACGCGCTCGAGGCCTTCGAGAACGACCCCGAGACGAAGGCGATCGTCATGATCGGCGAGATCGGTGGCGACGCGGAGGAGAAGGCGGCCGCCTACATCCAGGCGAACGTCACCAAGCCGGTCGTCGGCTACGTGGCCGGCTTCACCGCGCCGGAGGGCAAGACCATGGGCCACGCCGGCGCCATCGTCTCCGACGGTGCGGGCACGGCCCAGGGCAAGAAGGAGGCCCTCGAGGCCGCCGGCGTCAAGGTCGGCAAGACGCCGTCCGAGACCGCCGCCCTGATGCGCGAGATCCTCAACGGCTGACGTCCGCGTCCGCCCCGCCCGGGCCCCGACCTCCTCGTGAGGTCGGGGCCCGTGCACGTTGCGGGGCACCGTCCGGCCAGAGCTAGAGCCGGAGCCGGAGGCAGAGGCAGACGACGACGCAGCAGGGTCAGATCGCGATCACGAAGCCGCACCTGCGGGGGAGGAGACGGGTCAGCGGTCCTCGGCGTAGGCGAGGCGCTCGCCGGCGCGGCGCACGAGCGATTCCCAGGCCCGCTGGTCGACGTCGTAGTCGCCGACCGGCGTCATCGTCACCTGCGCGACCGCCTTGCCGCGGCGCACGACGCCCGTGCGGATCACCTGGCGCTTGCCGTCGGAGACCTCGACGCTGATCCGCCAGGAGCGGCCCGAGAACCCGTCGCCCTTGATCGTGCTGCGCTGGCCGACCTTGGCCGAGAGGTTCTCGTCGGGGCAGTCGTCGATGTCCTGCGCGATGTCGTCGGCGAGGCTGCGGGCCTGGCCGTCCTCGTCGTAGGTGCCGACCGTCTCGGTCACGCCGAACTCGGCAGGGACGCCCACGGCGTCGGGGATGACGAACACGCGCGACGCGGTGCTGTCCAGCCCCTTGCGCCGGAAGCTGGCGTCGCCGCACTGGGTGGCCGCCGGGTTGTTGCGGGTCTGCAGCGGCTTGGTGCCCGACCAGACCTTGTCGATGTCGGCGACCGGTGGGAGGTCGACCGTGTCGAGGAACCCGGGCGCGCCCGACGTCTTCGGAGGCAGGGCGTCGACGACCTCGATGTCGTCGCTGCACCGGCCGCCGCTGTCGCGGCAGACGCGCTGGATCGAGGCGTTGAGGGTCGTCGCGAACGCGTCGATGTCGGGGCCCGCGTCGCCGGTGCGCTCGTGCACGAGGGTGCTCGTGACGCGGCCGGAGTGCGCCAGCCCGACGGTGAAGACCTTCTGCGGCGACCGGTGCGAGCGCAGTCGCAGGATTTGGAAGTCGCCGAACGGGCGCTTGACCACGAACGACCCGACGAGCTGGACACGCGGGTGGCTGCAGCCGGCGTACCAGCCGAGCGTCGTCTCGTACGCCCTCGCCGCGGCCGCGTCGTTGCGCGAGACCTCGATCGACTCCGCGACGCGGTCGTCGTCGCCACCGCTGGCCGTGAAGGTGCGGACGAAGACGCGCAGCGGGTCGGGGTCGGCGTAGCGCTGCGGCGGGCAGGTCGCGTAGGGCGTGGTGTTGGTGGGGTCCTCGTCGGTGCCCTCGGAGGCCCAGCGTCGGGTCACGTCGATGCCGGCCACCTGACGGGTCGTCAGGAGGTTGTCGGCGGTGATCTCCCGGGCCTCGAGGACGAGGTCGGGCCGCTCGGCGCCGAGCTTCTCGCGGTACGGCAGCCCGGCCTGGGTCGCGAGCGCGTCGCCGTCGGTCGCGACGAGGCCGGGTGACCGACCCGAGCGCCTTCAGGCGGGTCTCGAGCTCCTCCAGCGAGAGACCGAGCCGTCGCTCGAGGCCGTCGAGCGCGGTCGTGACGACCTCGATGCCCTCCTCGGCCCCGACGCCCACCTCGCGCGAGGCCTGGTCGAGGTCGGTGTCGCCGAGGGTCAGCAGCACGATCAGCCGGCGGTCGTCGACGGGGAGGTCGTGCAGCGCGTCGAGCAGCGCGGTGTCGGCGTCCTCCTCGTGGCGACGGCGCAACGGGTGGGTGCCGCGGCTGACGGCGGTGAGCTTCCACGCCTCCGTCCGCACGTAGGCGAGCGGGTCGCGCTGACGGATCTTCGTCCAGTTCCGCCAGGCCCGTCGGTAGGCGTCGACCGTGGCCTCCTGGGCCACCTGACGGTCGCCGGACATGGCGTACACGGCACGCAGGCAGGTGGCGGAGGTGGCCTCGTAGAAGCTCGTGAACTCGTCGGCGCGGGTCATCGAGCTGCCTCCTCGGGGATGTCGGCGTGGCTGGTCGGAACGTCATGACCTTACCGGGAGGATGGTCGGGTGAACTCGACCGTCACGACCCCACCCCTGCGTCCGGGTGTCCTCACCGCCGGGGTCTCGGCGCTCGTCGCGCTCGTCGTCGGGTCCGGCGTGGCCCTCCTGGCGGGGGTCGGGCTGGTGTCGGCGCTGCGCACCGGCGCCCGGTCGTGGCTCGTGCTGCAGGGTGCGGGCATCGAGCTGCAGGGCACGACCCTGGGCCTCGTGCCGCTCGGCGGCGTGCTGTTCTGCGGTGCTCTCACGGCGCGGGTCGCGCGGGCGATGACCCCGGCACCCGTCGAGTCGCCGGGTGCCTTCGCGGCCACCGTCGCGGGGACGAGCGGCGTGGTGGCCGCAGTGCTCGCGAGCGTCTCGAGCACGCCGGAGATCGTCGTCAACCCGGCACGCGCCGCGGCCGCGGTCTTCGTCGTGACGGGGGTGTCGGCGGCGCTGGGCGCCACGATGCACCACGGACGGGCCGGCGACCTCTGGCCCGCGCCCTGGCGACGTCCGGAGGTGCGCGGCGCGGTCTTCGCCGGCGCGCGCGGCGCGGCCGTGCTGCTCGCCGCGGCGGGCGTCGTCGTGGTGACGCTGCTCGTGCGCCACGTCGAGCGCGCCGGACAGCTGTGGGCCCTGCTCGACCCGGGCGCCTCGGGCACCCCCGCCCTGGCCGCGATCTGCCTGCTCGCGGTGCCGACGATGGTCGCCTGGACCGCCTCGGTGCTGCTCGGGCCCGGGTTCGTGCTGGGGACGCAGACGTCCGTCGACCTCGCGGGTGCCCAGCTCGGCCCCGTCCCGGGGCTGCCGGTCCTGGCCGCGCTGCCGTCTCCCGGCACCTTCGGCGACTGGGTCGTGGTGCTGGGACTCGTCCCGGTGCTCGCCGGTCTCGTCGCGGGCTGGACCGTGCGCGCCGGTGCCGAGGCGCCGTTCGGACTGTCCGACCGGCCGGTGCTGGGCCGCAGCCTGCTCGGTCTCGCCGCAGGTGCGGCGGGTGGCGTCGTGGTCGGCGTGCTGGTCGGCGCGTCCGGCGGTGCCGTCGGTCCCGGACGACTGGCCGATGCAGGGCCGCCCGCCCTGACACCGCTGCTGGTCGCCGTGCCCGTGATGGCCGTGGGCGGTGCGCTCGGCGCGCTCGCGGCGCACTATCGTGACGCCCGTGCCCTCCGCCCCGAGCCCGACGCCGACGCGCGCCCGACTCGTCGTCCTCGTCTCCGGCTCCGGCACCAACCTCCAGGCGCTGATCGACGCGACGGCTGACCCGGCCTACGGCGCCGAGGTCGTCGCCGTCGGTGCCGACCGTGACGGCATCGAGGGCCTCGCGCGGGCGGAACGGGCCGCGATCCCGACGTTCGTCGAGAAGCTCGCGGACCACCCGGACCGCGAGGCCTGGGACGCCGCCCTGACCGCTCAGGTGGCGGCGCACGAGCCCGACCTGGTCGTCCTCGCCGGGTTCATGAAGCTGGCCGGTCCGCACTTCCTCGGACGCTTCGGTGGCCGGACGCTGAACACCCACCCCGCGCTGTCGCCGTCGTTCCCCGGCATGCACGGCCCGCGCGACGCCCTGGAGTACGGCGTCAAGATCACCGGCGCGACCCTGTTCGTCGTCGACGCGGGTGTCGACACCGGCCCGATCGTCGCGCAGGTGGCGGTGCCGGTGCTGCCCGACGACGACGTCGCCTCCCTCCACGAACGCATCAAGACCAGCGAGCGCCGCATGCTCGTCGACTCCGTCGGCGAGCTGGCCCGGCGCGGCTTCACCCTGACCGACCGCACCCTCACGCTCGGAGACCCCGCATGAGCACTCGACCGATCCAGCGCGCCCTCGTCTCGGTGTACGACAAGACCGGACTGGAGGACCTCGCCCGTGCGCTGCACGCGGCCGGCGTGTCCCTCGTCTCCACGGGCTCGACGGCCCGCACGATCGAGGCCGCAGGCGTGCCGGTGACGCCCGTCGAGGAGGTGACCGGCTTCCCCGAGTGCCTCGACGGACGCGTGAAGACGCTCCACCCGCGGGTGCACGCCGGCATCCTCGCCGACACGCGGCTCGAGGCCCACGTGGCGCAGCTCGCCGAGCTCGGCGTCGAGCCGTTCGACCTGGTCGTCGTCAACCTCTACCCGTTCCGCGAGACGGTCGCCTCGGGTGCGACGCCCGACGAGTGCGTCGAGCAGATCGACATCGGCGGTCCGTCGATGGTGCGGGCCGCGGCCAAGAACCACCCGAGCGTGGCCATCGTGACGTCGCCCGACGCGTACGGCGACGTCGAGGCCGCGCTGGCCGCCGGCGGCTTCACGCTGGAGCAGCGTCGCCGGCTCGCCGCCCAGGCGTTCGCGCACACCGCTGCCTACGACGTGGCCGTCGCCGAGTGGTTCGCCGCCGGGGGAGCGGGCGAGGGGTCGGCCGACGGCGACTGGCCCGCCTTCGCGGGCACGGCGCTGCAGCGCCAGGCGGTCCTGCGCTACGGGGAGAACCCGCACCAGGGTGCGGCGCTGTACAGCGACGGCACCGGCGGCCTGGCCGCCGCCGAGCAGCTGCACGGCAAGGAGATGAGCTACAACAACTACGTCGACACCGACGCCGCGCGGCGCGCCGCCTACGACCACGACGCGCCCGCGGTCGCGATCATCAAGCATGCCAACCCGTGCGGGATCGCCGTCGGCGCCGACGTGGCCGAGGCCCACGCCCGCGCGCACGCCTGCGACCCGGTCTCGGCGTTCGGCGGCGTGATCGCCACCAACCGGCCCGTCTCGGTCGCGATGGCCGAGCAGGTCGCCGAGGTCTTCACCGAGGTCGTCGTCGCGCCCGACTACGAGCCGGGGGCCGTCGAGGTGCTGCAGGGCAAGAAGAACATCCGCATCCTGCGCGCCGAAGGTGCCGACCGCGCCACGCACGAGGTGCGCGAGATCTCCGGCGGCGCGCTCGCCCAGCAGCGCGACCTGGTCGACGCGCCGGGCGACGACGTGTCCGGCTGGACGCTCGTGGCGGGGGAGCCGGCCGACGAGGCCACGCTCGCCGACCTCGCCTTCGCCTGGACCGCCGTGCGCGCGGTCAAGTCGAACGCCATCCTGCTGGCCCACGACGGTGCCTCCGTGGGCATCGGCATGGGTCAGGTCAACCGGGTCGACTCCTGCCGCCTGGCCGTGGAGCGGGCCGGGGAGGACCGCGCCCGTGGCTCCGTGGCCGCGTCCGACGCCTTCTTCCCGTTCGCCGACGGCCCGCAGATCCTCATCGACGCCGGGGTGCGGGCGATCGTCCAGCCCGGCGGGTCGATGCGCGACGACGAGACCATCGCGGCGGCCCAGGCGGCGGGCGTCACGATGTACGTCACGGGCACCCGGCACTTCTTCCACTGAGCCTCTGCACGAGGGCCCCGTGACCAGTCGGTCGCGGGGCCCTCGTGCGTCGAGACGCGGGGCGTGGCGCCCGGGCTCGGGCCTGGACGCTGCGGACGGCTGTGGCAGGGTCGGGCCATGGACGACGTGAGCGTGCGGAACGCCACCGCGGCCGACGTGGACGACCTCCTCGAGCTCTGGTCGCGCGCAGGTGAGAACGCCTCGCGGCCGGACGACCGCCCCGACCTCGTGCACGCCCTCATCGAGCACGACTCCGAGGCCGTCCTGCTCGCCGAGCTGGACGGCCGGGTCGTCGCCACGATCATCGGCGGTTGGGACGGCTGGCGCGCCAACCTCTACCGCCTCGCCGTCGACCCGGCGTGCCGTGGCCAGGGCCTGGGTCGTCGCATGGTCGAGCTCGCGGAGGAGCGCCTGCGCCGTCTCGGGGCCGAGCGCGTCTGCGCCATGGTCCTCGACGACAACGAGGAGGGCCGTGGCCTGTGGCGCGCGTGCGGCTACGCACCGCAGGACGACTGGAGCCGGTGGGTCAAGCAGGCGCGCTGACGTTTCCGGGCCACGGCGGGGCAGCCCCGCCGTGGCCCGAGACGCCGTCTCGACACAGCCGCGGGACGACCGGGTGAGCGGCTCAGTCCTGCTGCGGCAGCGCGCGTCGCACCAGCTCGACCACGTGGCCGTGCAGCAGCGCGAGGACGCCGTCGAGACCGATCTCGCGGTCGGCGGCGGCCACGAGTGCCCCGGAGTAGAGCAGGCTGGCGCCGCGGGTCACCTCGACGGGGTCGGGCGCGCCCGTGGCGGCGACGATCGCGACCTGGCTGCCGAAGCACGCGTCGCGCATGGCGTGCACCGCCTCCCGCAGATGGGGTCGGGCGAGCGAGGCCAGGTAGACGTTCAGGTAGTGCGACGGGCGGTCGGGGGACAGCGTGCGCATCGGCGCGGTGAAGCGGTCCGCGGCCTCCTCGGGCGAGAGGCTCGTCCCGGCCTCGGGCACGAGTGCGGCCCACTCGTCGGTCCAGTGGGTGAGTGCCTCGCCGAACATGACGTCGACCAGCTGGTCGATCGAGGCGAAGTAGTACGACACCGTCGCGAGCGGCACCTGCGCGGCCTCGCTGACGGAACGGTGGGTGACGGCCTTGGTGCCGCCCTCCTCGAAGAGCTGTGCGGCGGCGGCGACGAGCTGGTCGCGGCGCACTCGGCTCCGCTCCTGGCTCAGACGTGCGCGGCCTCCGGGTACTGCCTCAGGCATGATTCTCTGTCTTTCGCGTGCGGGGTCCCCCTGGTGAACCCGCCCAGCGTAGTCAAGGGTTCAACTTCTCGCTGATGATCTGGGCAACCCCGTCGGGCCCGGCCAGCTCGGCCGCGACGAGACCGCGGATCGCCCAGTCCAGCTGCGCCGCCTCCTCGGCCTCCGTGTAGAGCCGCGCCTGGCGTCGCATCGCCGTGCCGACGATCAGGGTGAGCACGGTCGGCGCCACCCTCGAGGTGTCGGTGAGACCGAGGATCGACAGCCAGAGGGCGATCAGGCCCTCCAGGTCGCTCAGTGCCTCGCCGGCCTCCTCGCGCAGGGCGGGGTCGTGCGTGGAGGCCAGGTAGATCGACAGCTCGACCGCGACGGCCTCCGGTCCGCGCGCCGCGAACACGGCCTCGAACGTGGGCGCGACGGAGTCGAGGTCGACGTTCTCGGGCGGCGTCTCGAGGCCCGCGAGCGCGGCCAGCGTGCTGCGCCAGCGCGCGATGTGCTCGCGGAGGGCGTCGCGCAGGAGCTCCTCGATGGAGGCGAAGTAGTAGGTGGTCGTGGCCGGCGGCAGCCCCGCCCGACGAGCCACGGCACGGTGCGTCACCGCCCGGGCGCCTCCCTCGGCGAAGAGCGAGATGGCCGCGGTCAGCAGCTCCTCCCTCCGCAGTCGACTGCGCTCCTGCGTCAGCTGCGCACGCGTCGTCATGTCCACCTCTCCACGTCGCGTCCCGCGACGCGAGTCCGATCGCCGCGACGTCGTCCGTCGTCGGGCCTCCCCGTGGCCGAGTGTAGGGGGCCCACGGGCGCCGGGCCTCCTGTCGACGTGGGCCCGCCGCGTGACAGACTCGGCGACGTGACGGCGCAGATCCTGGACGGCAAGGCGGTGGCCGCGGCCATCAAGACGGAGCTCACCGGTCGCGTCGCGGCCCTGCGGGAGCGTGGGCTGGTCCCCGGCCTCGGCACCATCCTCGTCGGCGACGACCCGGGCAGCCGCTGGTACGTCGACGCGAAGCACCGCGACTGCGCGGAGATCGGCATCGAGTCGATCCGGGTCGACCTCCCGGCCACGGCCTCGCAGGCCGAGGTCGAGGCGGCCGTCGACCAGCTCAACGCCGACCCGGCCTGCACCCTCTACATCGTCCAGCTCCCGCTGCCCCGCGGCATCGACGAGAACGCCGTGATCGGACGCATCGACCCCGCGAAGGACGCCGACGGGCTGCACCCGACCAACCTCGGCTGGCTCGTCCTCGGCGAGCCGGCGCCTCTCCCGTGCACCCCGCGCGGCATCGTCGAGCTGCTGCGCCGCCACGACGTCGAGATCGCGGGCGCGCACGTCGTGGTCGTCGGACGAGGCATCACCGTGGGTCGGCCCATGGGGCTGCTGCTCACCCGGCGCAGCGAGAACGCGACGGTCACCCTCTGCCACACCGGCACACGTGACCTCGCGGCCGAGGTTCGCCGGGCCGACATCGTCATCGCGGCCGCTGGCGTCCCCGGCATCATCACGCCCGACATGGTCAAGCCCGGTGCAGCGCTGCTCGACGTCGGCGTGAGCCGCGACGATGCCGGCAAGATCGTCGGCGACCTCCACCCCGGCGTCCACGACGTCGCCGGCTGGGTCGCCCCGAACCCCGGCGGGGTCGGTCCGATGACGCGCGCGATGCTGCTCAGCAACGTGGTCGACGAGGCCGAGAAGCGCGTCGCGGACGTCTCGTGAGCCCGGTGCTCCCGCGCAGCCGAGGGTCGCAGATCTACCTCTGCCTGCTCGTCGGGGTCGGGGTGGGGCTCGCGCTCGTGGGTGTCGGGCACTGGCGCGCCGGCCTGCTGGTCGTCGGCGTGACCTTCGGGCTCGGTGGTCTCGCCCGCGCGGTGGTGCCGCAGGACCACGTCGGCATGCTGCGCGTGCGCGGGCGCACCTTCGACATCGTCTGGCTGACGCTGCTCGGCGTGAGTCTGGCGGTCCTGGCGCTCGTCGTCCCGCCGGGCCCGCCGGCCTGACCGCTCGGCCACCCCGGCGCGTCTGGTGCGTCGACGCGCGTCTCGGTCCGCGGGGGCCTACCGTGGGGCGATGAAGCACGTCGTCGGGCGCGTCCCGGTCCGGTCCCTGGTCCTCGTGACCGTCCTGTCGCTCGGCGGCACCGCACTCGCGACGTCGGCCGCGTCGGCCCTCGGGCGCGACGTGCCGGACCCGTCCGAGCCGGCGGTCGAGGCGACGTCGACGACCAGCCCCACACCGACGGTCTCGCCGACGCCGACCGCGAGCCCCACCCCCAGCCCGACGGCCTCGCCGACGCCCACCGCGTCGCCCACGCCGAAGCCGACCGCCACGCCCAAGCCGACGCCCAAGCCCAAGCCGACCCCGAAGCTCATCACGCGCAGCGCCGTCCTCGGGACGACCGTGCAGGGTCGCAGGATCATGGGGTACTACCGCGGCTGGTCGCACACGACGCAGAAGCGCACGCTGGTCGTGCTCGGGCAGATGCACGGCGACGAGAAGGCCGGCCTGCAGACCGCCGACTGGGTCCGGCGCAACGTGAAGCCCACCAAGGGCAGCGAGATCTGGGTCATCCCGACCATGAACCCCGACGGCAACGCCCGCGGCACGCGCACGAACGCTCGCGGCGTCGACCTCAACCGCAACTGGGGCACGAGCGGCTACCGATCGAGCGGCAAGGGCACGCGCACCTGGGGTGGCCCCCGGGCGGCGAGCGAACGGGAGACGAAGGCCGTCGCGGCGTTCCTGCGTCGTAAGCGACCCGACTACATCGCCTCGGTCCACCAGCCGTTCGGCGTCGTCGTGCGCACCGACAAGGACCGCGGGTGGGAGCGACGCCTCGCCGACGCGCTCGGCCTGCCCATCCGCGAGGTCGGCGTCGGGACGCCGTCCGGCCTGACGAGTCCCACGCTCACGGGTTGGTACAACCGCTACTACGGCCGGCACGGCACGGCGACGACGCTGGAGTACCGGGCGTCGGTCAGCAGCGCCTACGCCGGACGCCGGGCCGGCCTGGCCATCACCGGTGCCGCGCGAGTGCGAGCCCGTCTCGGCTGAGGGCTGGGCCGGGCGCCAGGCTCGGCCGCTCGCTCCGCCCCGGAGGACGAGTGCGGGGCGGCTCGGTCAGACGAGCCCGAGCGCCGTCACCGCGTCGCGCTCCTCCACGAGCTCGGCGGCGGTCGCGTCCATCCGGGACCGGCTGAAGTCGTCGATCTCGAGGTCCTGCACGATCGACCAGTCGCCGTCGTGCGTGGTGACCGGGTAGGAGTACACGAGACCCTCAGGAATCCCGTAGGAGCCGTCCGAGCGCACCGCCATCGAGACCCAGTCGCCCTCGGGGGAGCCCTGCAGCCAGTCGCGGGCCGCGTCGATGGTCGCGGAGGCGGCACTCGCCGCGGACGACGCGCCGCGCGCCTCGATGATCGCGGCGCCGCGCTTGGCGACCGTGGGGATGAACGTGTCCTCGATCCACGCCTGGTCGTCGACGACCTCGGCCGCGTTGCGTCCGCCGATCTCGGCGTGGAACAGGTCGGGGTACTGGGTGGCGGAGTGGTTGCCCCAGATCGTCATGCGGCGGATGTCGGCCACGGCGCTGCCGGTCCGGGCTGCCAGCTGGCTGATGGCCCGGTTGTGGTCGAGCCGGGTGAGGGCGCTGAACCGCTCCGCCGGGATGTCGGGTGCGTTGCTCAGCGCGATCAGCGCGTTCGTGTTCGCCGGGTTGCCGGTGACCCCGATCCGCACGTCGTCGGCCGCGACGTCGTTGAGCGCCTTGCCCTGCGCCGTGAAGATCGCGCCGTTGGCCTCCAGAAGGTCGCCGCGCTCCATCCCCTTCGTCCGGGGGCGGGCCCCGACCAGCAGGGCCAGGTTCACGCCGTCGAACACCTCACGCGGGTCGTCGCCGATCTCGACCGAGTGCAGCGTGGGGAACGCGCAGTCGTCCAGCTCCATCACCACGCCCTCCAACGCCTTCAGCGCCGGCGTGATCTCGAGCAGTCGCAGCTGCACGGGCGTGTCGGGTCCGAGCAGGTCGCCCGAGGCGAGGCGGAAGAGCAGGCTGTAGCCGATCTGGCCGGCGGCGCCGGTGACGGCGACCTTGACGGGGTGGGTCACGTCGGGGTGCTCCTTGTGGGAGAAGGGTGCGGCGGGGTCTGTGACGAACGTAACGCAGCGGCCCACCCGCGCGCACGCGGGCGGGCCGCTGCCGGCCGTCGGTCCTCGCTCAGCCGGCGTGCGTGCGCGTCTCCACGAGCGCGTTGGCCACGAGGTCCTTCGCCTGGTCGTCCTCGCCGCCCGGGTTGTCGCCACCCAGGCCCGCGCGCACGAGCTCCTCGATCTGCTTCGCCGTCGCCTCGTCCACGTGGCGCCAGTAGTCCAGGGCCCGCTCCAGCACCTCGCCGGTCACGCCGCCCAGCAGGTGGCCGGCGACCGTCTCGACGAACCGCTCGCGCTGCGCGTCGTCCCAGACCTCGCGCACGAGGGCCCCGGCCTGGCTGAAGTCGTCGTCGTCCGGGCGCAGCGTGTACGCCTGGCGGATCATCGGACCGTCGGCCTCCCACCCGTCCTCCACCACGCCCACCTCGTCGCTGTAGCCACGACCCTCGCTGTTCGGGGCGTACACCGGCTGGTCGCCGCTGTGGTCGTAGGCCATCGGACCGTCGAACGTGTACGTGTTGTGGTGCTGCACGTTCTTCGGCCGGTTCACCGGCAGCTGGTGGTAGTTCGGGCCGATCCGGTAGCGCTGCGTGTCGGAGTAGGAGAAGACGCGACCGAGCAGCATCTTGTCGGGGCTGAACCCGATGCCCGGCACCACCGCCGACGGCTCGAACGCCGCCTGCTCGATCTCGGCGAAGAAGTTCTGCGGGTTCCGGTTCAGCGTCATCGTGCCCACCTCGACGAGGGGGTAGTCCTCGTGCGGCCACACCTTCGTGAGGTCGAACGGGTTGAGCCGGTAGGTCTTCGCGTCCTCGTACGGCATCAGCTGGACCGACAGGCGCCACGACGGGTGGTCGCCGGCCTCGATCGCCTCGAACAGGTCGCGCCGGTGGAAGTCGGCGTCGTGGCCCGCGATGCGGTCGGCGTTCTCACCGGTCAGTCCCTGCACGCCCTGCTGGCTGTGGAAGTGGTACTTCACCCAGTGCTTGTCGCCGGCGGCGTTGATCCACAGGAACGTGTGCGAGCCGTAGCCGTTCATGTGCCGGTACGAGCGCGGGATGCCGCGGTCGCCCATCAGGTACGTCACCTGGTGCGCCGACTCCGGGTTCAGCGACCAGAAGTCCCACTGCATGTGGTTGTCGCGCAGACCGTTCGCGCCGCGCCGCTTCTGGCTGCGGATGAAGTGCTGGAACTTCATCGTGTCGCGCACGAAGAAGACGGGCGTGTTGTTGCCGACGAGGCTGTAGTTGCCCTCGGTCGTGTAGAACTTCAGCGCGAAGCCGCGCGGGTCGCGCCACGTGTCGGGGGATCCCTGCTCGCCCGCGACGGTCGAGAACCGCGCCAGCATCTCGGTCTCGACGCCCGGCTGGAACAGCGCCGCCTTCGTGTACGCGGACACGTCCTCCGTCGTCACGAACGTGCCGAACGCACCCGAGCCCTTCGCGTGCACGTTGCGCTCCGGGACCCGCTCACGGTTGAAGTGCGCCATCTGCTCCAGCAGGTGACGGTCGTGCAGGAGGATCGGGCCGTCCGCGCCGAGCGTCAGGCTGTTGCGGTCCGAGACCGCAGGCGCGCCGGTCTCCGTCGTCGAGCCCTTCTGCGCCTCGGGCGTCGGCGCGGTCGCGATGGCGGTGCCGTCGTCGGGCTGGGGGATCTCGTGCGTCATGCTCACTCCTCGGGCGTCGGTGTCACTCCCACCGTCTCCCGGATCCGCGAGTCCCGCGACCGCGCGACGGCACCCCCGCCGGGCCGATGTGGTGACGCGGCTCGCACGGGATATCTTGAGGTCGAGAGACTTTCGGTCGACCCTGAGGAGTGGCCCGCGATGGCCAAGATCATCTACACGCACACCGACGAGGCCCCGCTGCTGGCGACCTACTCGTTCCTCCCCGTCATCGAGGCCTTCGCCTCGACGGCCGGCGTCGAGGTCGAGACCCGCGACATCTCGCTGTCCGGTCGCATCCTGGCCGCGTTCGCCGACGTGCTCCCCGCCGACCAGAAGGTCGACGACGCGCTCGCCGAGCTCGGCGCGCTGGCCAAGACGCCCGAGGCCAACATCATCAAGCTGCCCAACATCAGCGCCTCGATCCCGCAGCTCAAGGCCGCGGTCAAGGAGCTGCAGGAGCAGGGCTTCGACCTCCCCGCGTACCCGGACAACCCGACCAGCGACGCCGAGAAGGACACCAAGGCGCGCTACGACAAGGTCAAGGGCAGCGCCGTCAACCCGGTGCTCCGCGAGGGCAACTCCGACCGCCGCGCCCCCGCGTCGGTCAAGGCCTACGCCCGCAAGAACCCGCACTCCATGGGTGCCTGGAGCAGCGACTCCAAGACCGAGGTCGCCACCATGGGCGCCGACGACTTCCGCTCCAACGAGAAGTCCGTCGTCCTCGACGCCGACGACACCCTCACCATCCAGCACGTCGCCACCGACGGCAGCACCACCGTCCTCAAGGACGGCCTGAAGGTCCTCGCCGGCGAGGTCGTCGACGCCACCGTCATGCGCGCCGCCGCCCTCGACACCTTCCTCGCCGAGCAGGTCCAGCGCGCCCAGGACCTCGACGTCCTGTTCTCGGTGCACCTCAAGGCCACCATGATGAAGGTCTCCGACCCGATCATCTTCGGCCACGTCGTGCGCGCCTACTTCGCCGACGTGTTCGCGCAGTACGGCGACGACCTCGCTGCGGCCGGCCTCAGCGCCAACGACGGCCTGGGCGGCATCCTCTCCGGTCTCGACGCGCTCGACAACGGCGCCGAGATCAAGGCGGCCTTCGAGCAGCGCCTCGCCGAGGGACCGCGCCTCGCCTACGTCGACTCCGACAAGGGCATCACGAACCTGCACGTGCCGAGCGACGTCATCGTCGACGCGTCGATGCCCGCCATGATCCGCACGTCGGGCCACATGTGGGGCGCGGACGGCCAGGAGCACGACACCCTCGCCGTCATCCCGGACTCCAGCTACGCCGGCGTCTACCAGGCCGTCGTCGAGGACTGCAAGGCGCACGGCGCCTACGACCCGACCACGATGGGCTCGGTGCCCAACGTCGGCCTCATGGCGCAGGCGGCCGAGGAGTACGGCAGCCACGACAAGACCTTCGAGATCGAGACGGCCGGCACGGTGCAGGTCGTCGACTCCTCCGGCGACGTGCTCCTCGAGCACGACGTCGAGCCGCACGACATCTGGCGCGCCTGCCAGACGAAGGACGTGCCGATCCGCAACTGGATCGAGCTCGCCGTCACGCGGGCCCGCGCCACCGGCGCCCCCGCGATCTTCTGGCTCGACGAGACCCGCGCCCACGACGCGAACCTCATCGCCAAGGTCAACGCCTACCTGCCCGAGCTCGACACCGACGGCCTCACGATCGAGATCATGGCGCCGGCCGAGGCGACCACCTACTCGGTGGAGCGCATCCGTCGCGGCGAGGACACCATCAGCGTCACCGGCAACGTGCTGCGCGACTACAACACCGACCTGTTCCCGATCCTGGAGCTGGGCACGAGCGCGAAGATGCTCTCCGTCGTCCCGCTGATCAACGGCGGTGGACTGTTCGAGACCGGTGCGGGCGGTTCCGCGCCGAAGCACGTGCAGCAGCTCGTCAAGGAGAACTACCTGCGCTGGGACAGCCTCGGCGAGTTCTTCGCGCTGGCGGCGAGCTTCGAGCACCTGGCCACCACGGCCGGCAACGCGCGCGCCCAGGTGCTCGCCGACACGCTCGACCGCGCCACCGGCACCTTCCTCGACGAGAACCGCTCGCCGGGCCGCAAGCTCGGCACGATCGACAACCGCGGCAGCCACTTCTACCTCGCCCTCTACTGGGCCGAGGAGCTGGCGAAGCAGACCGAGGACGCCGAGCTGGCGTCCGCGTTCGCCGACGTCGCGGGTGCGCTGCGCGGCAACGAGCAGACGATCGTCGACGAGCTGCTCGCCGTCCAGGGATCGCCCGCCGACATCGGCGGCTACTACCGTCCGTCGGACGAGAAGGCCGAGAAGGTCATGCGTCCCTCGAGCACCCTCAACGAGGTCCTCGGCTCGCTCAGCGTCTGACCTGCCGCCACCGACGCCCCCGCGACCCCCTGGTCGCGGGGGCGTCGTGCGCCCGGCCCGCGGAGCGATCCGCTGGTCGAGTAGGCCGGCCGGCGACGGAGGAGCTCGTTCGGGCGTATCGAGACCACTTCAGGCGGTCGCTGGGGTTTGGCCCGCGCTGATCCGTTGCCGAGTTGTCTCGATACGCGGCACGGAGCTCCTTCGTCGCCCATGCCGCTACTCGACCAGCGGAAGGGGCTCGCTGGTCGAGTAGT
>NZ_LUNH01000032.1:0-54944 GCF_001628525.1 Aeromicrobium sp. REDSEA-S38_B2
TATCGAGACCATTCCAAGCAGACGCTGGTGGTTGGGTCGCGCTGAGCCGTTGTCGGGTGGTCTCGATACGCAGGACTTCGCAAGCTCGTCCTGACTACTCGACCAGCGGATCCTGCCGCTGGTCGAGTAGCGCGGAGCCGCGAGGGACGAGCGTGCTCCGGGCGTATCGAGACCATTCCAAGCAGACGCTGGTGGTTGGGTCGCGCTGAGCCGTTGTCGGGTGGTCTCGATACGTCAGGACTTCGCAAGCTCGTCCTGACTACTCGACCAGCGGCGGGTTCCGCTGGTCGAGTAGCGCGGAGCCGCGAGGGACGAGCGTGCTCCGTGCGTATCGACACCACTCTGGGCTGTCGCTGGGGGTTGGCCCGCGCTGAGCCGTTCGCGGGTGGTCTCGATACGGCGACGCGGCGTTCGTTCCTCACGCGCGGCGCCTGCTCGACCAGCGGAGCTGGACGCTGGTCAGGGGTGGGTCATGCTCATGACGTCGAGGGCGGCGTCGAGCTCGGCCTCGGTCAGGTCGCCGCGCTCGACGTAGCCGTCCTCGACCACGACCTCGCGGATCGTCTTGCGCTCCTTGACGGCCTTCTTCGCGACCTTCGCGGCGTTCTCGTAGCCGATGTGGCGGTTGAGGGGCGTCACGACCGAGGGGCTCGACTCCGCCAGCTCGAGGCAGCGCTCGACGTTGGCCGTGATGCCGTCGACGCACCGGTCGGCGAGCACGCGCGACGTGTTGCCGAGCAGCCGGATCGACTCGAGGACGTTGCGGCCGATGACGGGCAGCTGCACGTTCAGCTCGAACGACCCCGACGCGCCGGCGTAGGTGATGGTCGCGTCATTGCCGATGACCTGCGCGCAGACCATGAGCGTCGCCTCCGGCAGGACGGGGTTCACCTTGCCGGGCATGATGCTCGACCCGGGCTGCAGGTCGGGCAGGTTGATCTCGCCCAGGCCGGTGCGCGGGCCCGAGCCCATCCAGCGCAGGTCGTTGCAGATCTTCGTGAGGCTGACCGCGACCGTGCGCAGCGCGCCGGACAGCTCGACGATCCCGTCGCGCGCGCCCTGCGCCTCGAAGTGGTCGGTGGCCTCGGTGATCGGCAGGCCGGTGTCGGCGGCGAGGATCTCGATGACGCGCTGGGGGAAGCCGGCGGGGGTGTTGATGCCGGTGCCGACGGCGGTGCCGCCCAGCGGGACCTCGGCGGCCGACGGCAGCGCACGCTCGACGCGGGCGATGCCCTTGCGCACCTGCGCGGCGTAGCCGGCGAACTCCTGGCCGAGCGTCACGGGCGTGGCGTCCATGAGGTGCGTGCGACCCGACTTGACGACCTCGGCGAGCTCCTCGGCCTTGCGCTCGAGCGACTGCGCGAGGTGGTCGAGGTCGGGCAGCAGCTGGTTGACGGTCGACGCCGTCGCGGCCACGTGGATCGACGTCGGGAAGACGTCGTTGCTCGACTGCGACGCGTTGACGTGGTCGTTCGGGTGCACGTCGCGACCGAGCGAGCGGGTCGCGAGCGTGGCGATGACCTCGTTGGTGTTCATGTTGCTCGACGTGCCGGAGCCGGTCTGGAAGACGTCGATGGGGAAGTGCGCGTCGTGGGCGCCGCTGGCCACCTCCTGCGCGGCCGCGACGATCGCGTCCGCGAGGTCGCCGTCGAGGATGCCGAGCTCGGCGTTCGCCCGGGCGCACGCGGCCTTGATCTGCGCGAGCGCCTTGATCTGGGCCGGCTCGATCGGGGTGCCGGAGATCGGGAAGTTCTCGACCGCGCGCTGCGTCTGGGCCCGCCAGAGAGCGTCGGCGGGGACCCTCACCTCACCCATGGTGTCGTGCTCGATGCGCCAGGCCGTGTCGTTCTCGCTCATGCCCCCACGCTAGCGCGAGCCGTCCGGACGGCGACCCGGACGTCGCGAAGGGGTGGGAGGGCGCGGGGGAGGCGGGTTACTGGGCCGAGCGCACCCGCAGGCCCGTGACGGGCACGGTCACCGTCCCCGACGGGTCGGTGAAGAAGTCGTTGCCCTTGTCGTCGACGACGATGAAGGCCGGGAAGTCCTCGACCTCGATCTTCCAGACCGCCTCCATGCCGAGCTCGGGGTACTCGATGACCTCCTGGCTGCGGATGCAGTCCTGCGCGAGCCGGGCGGCGGGTCCGCCGATGGAACCCAGGTAGAAGCCGCCGTAGGCGTCGCAGGCCTCGGTCACCTGCTTGCTGCGATTGCCCTTGGCGAGCATGACCAGCGACCCGCCTGCCTCCTGGAAGCGTCGCACGTAGGAGTCCATGCGGCCTGCGGTGGTGGGGCCGAACGAGCCCGACGCCATGCCCTCGGGCGTCTTGGCCGGTCCGGCGTAGTAGACGGGGTGGTCCTTGAGGTACTGCGGCATCGGCTCGCCGGCCTCGAGCCGCTCGGCGATCTTCGCGTGGGCGATGTCGCGGGCGACGACGAGCGGGCCGGTGAGCGACAGGCGCGTCTTCACCGGGTACTGCGACAGCTGCGCCCGGATCTCGTCCATCGGCCGGGTCAGGTCGACCTGCACGACCTCGCCGCCACTGATGTCCTCGGCCGTGCCGGCGTCGGGCATGTACTGCGCGGGGTCGGTCTCGAGCTGCTCGAGGAAGACGCCCTCGGGCGTGATCTTCGCCCGCGCCTGGCGGTCGGCCGAGCACGAGACCGCGATCGCCACCGGGCACGACGCGCCGTGACGCGGCAGGCGCACGACGCGGACGTCGTGGCAGAAGTACTTGCCGCCGAACTGGGCGCCGATGCCGAAGGACTGGGTGAGCTCGAAGACCTGCTGCTCGAGCTCGACGTCGCGGAACCCGTGCGCGCTCATCGAGCCTTCCGTGGGCAGCTCGTCGAGGTAGTGCGCGGAGGCGTACTTGGCCGTCTTGAGGGCGAACTCCGCCGACGTCCCGCCGATCACGACGGCCAGGTGGTACGGCGGGCAGGCCGCGGTGCCGAGGCTCTTGATCTTCTCGTCGAGGAACTCCAGGAGCCGTGTGGGGTTCAGGATCGCCTTCGTCTCCTGGAACAGGAAGGACTTGTTGGCCGAGCCGCCGCCCTTGGCCATGAAGAGGAACGAGTACTCCGGGGTGGGCTTGGTGCCGGGGGAGGAGTAGAGCTCGATCTGCGCCGGCAGGTTGGTGCCGGTGTTCTTCTCCTCGTAGGTGGTGAGGGGTGCGAGCTGGCTGTACCGCAAGTTGAGCTGCGTGTACGCGTCGTGCACACCGCGACTGATGGCCTCGGCGTCGTCGGCGCCCGTGAGCACGCCCTCGGACTTCTTGCCCATGACGATCGCGGTGCCGGTGTCCTGGCACATCGGCAGCACGCCGCCGGCGGAGATGTTGACGTTCTTCAGCAGGTCGAGCGCCACGAAGCGATCGTTGCCCGACGCCTCGGGATCGTCGATGATCTTCCGCAGCTGCGCGAGGTGCGCGGGCCGCAGGTAGTGGCTGATGTCGTGCATCGCCTCGGCCGTGAGCCGGCGCAGCGCCTCGGGCTCCACGTGCAGGAACGTGCGGGTGCTGCCGTCGGGGAGCACGACCTCGGAGGTCGAGACGCCCTCGGTCGTGACGAGGCGGTACGGGGTCTCGTCAGGACCCGTCGGGAGCAGGTCGGAGTACAGGAAGTCTGCGTCGGCCACGGGCAGACGATAGCGTCCGCGCTCAGCGCGCGCGGCCGGTCAGCACCCAGTAGTGCTCGGAGCGTCCCTGGAGGTCGACGGGGACGGCGACCGCCCGGACGTCGTCGAGCAGGGCCGCGAGCCGTGCGCGCAGGGGGGCAGAGTCGGCCATCGACCAGACGGCCAGGGTCCCGCCGGGCCGCAGCACGCGGGCGGCGTCGGCGAGACCGTCGGCCGCGTACACGGCGGCGTTCGTCTCGTGCACGAGGAAGTCGGGACCGTTGTCGACGTCGAGCAGGACGGCGTCGAGGCACGCGTCGGGCTGTGCGGCGACGACGTCGCGCACGTCGCCGACCGCGACGGTGCAGCGTGGGTCGTCGAGGACGGCCGGGCCGGCCCCGGCGCCTGCGCGCACGGCCGCGACGACGCCGGCGTGCAGCTCGGCGACCACCAGACGCTCGACGTCGCCGGCCAGGAGCGTCTGGGCCGTGTAGCCGAGGCCGAGCCCGCCGACGAGCACCTCGCGGGCGCCGACGTCGAGCACGAGCTCGGCGAGCAGTCGTTCGCTGGACGTCTCGACGTCGTCCATGACGAACACGCCGTTGACCCGCAGCTCCGTGGCGCCGTCGGCCCGGACCCGCACCACGACCTCGGCTGCTTCGTCCACGCCCGCACCCTAGCGCCCGAGCTTCACCACGTTTCGGTACGTGATCGCCCGTTCCGGGCGGCGGCGAGGGCGATGACGTACCGAAACGTCGGGGGAGGGGCCTAGCGTCGGGTCATGGCACACACCCACCACGGCATCGACTACATCGAGATCCCTGCGCCCGACCTCGCCGCCGCGCAGCAGTTCTACGGTGACGCGTTCGGCTGGCGCTTCACCGACTACGGACCCGACTACGTCGGCATCCAGCGCGTCGAGGGGGAGGGCGAGGCGGGCGGGTTCGACCCCACCGGCACGCCGTCGACCACCGGTCCCCTCGTCCAGCTCTGGTCGGCCGACCTCGAGGCGACCCGCGACGCCGTCGTCGAGGCCGGCGGCACGGTCGTCGACGACGTGTTCGCGTTCCCCGGCGGCCGCCGCTTCCACTTCACCGATCCCGCCGGCAACCGGCTCGGTGTCTGGAGCGACGTCTAGTCCGCACGGTGTCCCGCGTCGGGGCCGTGGTCAGGCGTGCTGGGCGCGCTCGACGGTGCGGACGATCGCCTCGACGATCTGGTCGTAGAGCTGGCTCGGGAGGTCGTGGGCCATGCCCTCGATCTCGACGTGCTCGGAGCCCCGCAGCGCCGCGGCCGTCGCCTTCCCGCCGGACCGGTGGACCAGCGGGTCGCGCGTGCCGTGGATGACGGTGGCGGGGACGTCGAGCCTGGCGAGGTCGGCCGTGCGGTCGGGCTGGGTCAGGATCGCCATCACCTGGCGCGTCACCCCGCTCGCCGACCAGCCGCGGTCGTAGGTCTCGTAGGCGCGGTCGCGCGCGAACTCGGGGTCGGTCGGGTAGTCCGGCGACGCGATCATCTGGGTGCCTCGCAGCGAGCGCTCCACGTACTCGTCGCGCGTGTGGCCGGCCTTGCTGAGCAGGGCAGGCAGCAGCTTGGGGTTCTGGTAGCCGACGGTGCGCCGGCCCGTGGTCGACATGATCGACACGAGCGAGCGCACCCGCTCGGGGTGCGCCACCGCCATCGTCTGGGCGATCATGCCGCCCATCGAGACGCCCACGACGTGCGCGGCCTCGACGTCGAGGTGGTCGAGCAGCCCGAAGGCGTCGTCGGCGAGGTCGCCGATCGTGTACGGCGGCGTGGTGAGGCCCACCAGCGCCTTCGCGAGGTCGATCCGGCTCACGCGGTGCTGGCGCAGCTTGGTGGAGCGGCCGGTGTCGCGGTTGTCGTAGCGCACGACGAACAGCCCGTGCGCGACGAGCTGCTCGCAGAACGCGACGTCCCACCATCCCATCGGGCCGCCGAGGCCCATGACCAGCAGCACGGGAGGGTCGGCGGGGTCGCCGAACGTCTCGTAGCAGAGGTCGATGCCCGACGGCAGGTGCGCGAACTGTTCTCCGGAGCCGGCCATGCAGGTGATGGTACGAGGAGTCGGGGGCTGGGGCAGGCCGGACGAGACCGGATACGGTCGTCGACGTGGCCACGCCCGAGGAGATCGTCCGCTTCGACGACGTCGAGCCCCCGCCAGGTGCGTCGCCGTGGGTCGACGGGGCCGGGCCCGGACGCGACGTCGTCGTGGTCGAGCCCGACCCTGCCTGGACCGAGCAGGCTGCCCGGCTCGTCGACACCGTGGGGGCTGCGCTCGGCAGGACCGCCGTGAGCGTCGAGCACGTCGGGTCGACGTCGGTGCCGGGCCTCGCGGCCAAACCGCTGCTCGACCTCCTCCTCGTGGTGCCCGACCCCGACGACGAGGACGCCTACGTGCCGGCGCTGGAGTCGCAGGGCTTCCGGCTCGTGGTCCGTGAGCCGTGGTGGCAGGGCCACCGTCTGCTGCGCCACCACGACCCGCGCACCAACCTGCACGTCTTCCACGCGGACGGCGCGGAGGTCGCGCGCATGCGGATGTTCCGCGACTGGCTGCGCACCCACCCCGACGACCGCGACCTCTACGCCGACGCCAAGCGTGCCGCGTCGGCCGCAGCGAGCGACGCAGGCGAGCACGTCATGCAGTACAACGCCCGCAAGCAGGACGTGGTGCGCGCGATCCACGCCCGCATGTTCGCGGCGCACGGGTACCCCGTCTGACGCCGGCGCTCAGGCAGGTCTGCGGAACAGCGCGGTGAGCAGGAACGCCTCGCCGAAGCGACCCGTGCCCCGCTGCTCGCGCATGGGGCGGACCTCGACGGGCTCGAGGTCGTCGAAGATCCACCGCAGGTCGTCGGCGGTGAACGCGATCCCGCCCTCGAGCCCGCCGCGCAGGTAGAGCTGTTCGTCGGGCGCCCCCGTGCCCATGAAGCCGTCGTGGAAGCACACGACGCCGAACCAGCCGCCGGGAGCGAGCACGCGGTCGAGGAGGCGCCGGTAGGCGACGCGACGGTGGGGCGGCAGGTGGTGCAGGCAGCCGGAGTCGTACACGAGCTCGTAGGGCCCGGCGAGCACGTCGCCGACGCCGCCGAACGCGTCGCCCACGTGGTACCGCGGCGACGCGCTGGCGTGGTCCTCCTGCTCCCGCGCCCACGCGACCGCGGTCGCCGAGAGGTCGACGGCATCGACGGCGGCGCCGACGGACGTCAGGTAGCGGCTGTTGCGGCCCGTCCCGCAGCCGAGGTCGAGGGCGCGTCGGGGCCGCACCTCGCCCGCCTCGACCCAGGCGGCCAGGTTCTCGTCAGGGGCGTCGACGAAGAACGGCACGGGCCGGGACCGGTCGGTGTAGAAGTCGTCCCACCAGGCCGCGCCGGCGCCGTCGGTCCAGCGGTCGGCGGTCGACGTGAACAGGTCGTCCATGAGCGCGAGCACGTCGTCGACACTGCGCACGTGCCGCGCCCGTGGTCGCTCCTGCACCTCGACCCCCGACGTCGGCTCAGCGCTCGTAGTCGATGGCCGAGTAGGCCTTGAGCTTCGTCAGCTGGTGCTCGCTGGTGATCTTGCGGATCGTGCCGCTGCGCGAGCGCATCACGAGCGACTCGGTGAACGCCTTGCCCTTGGCGTAGCGGACGCCGTCGAGCAGCTCGCCGTCGGTGATGCCGGTGGCGACGAAGAAGCAGTCGTCGGCGACGACGAGGTCGTCGGTGAGCAGCACCCGGTCGAGGTCGTGCCCGGCGTCGATGGCGCGCTGGCGCTCGTCGTCGTCGGTGGGCGCGAGCCGACCCTGGATGACACCGCCGATCGCCTTGATGGCGCAGGCCGTGATGATCCCCTCGGGCGTGCCGCCCGTGCCGACGAGCAGGTCGACGCCGGTGTCGGGGCGCGCCGCGACGATGGCACCGGCCACGTCGCCGTCGCTGATGAACTTGATGCGCGCACCCGCGTCGCGGATCTCCTGCACCAGGGCGGCGTGGCGGGGCCGGTCGAGCACGCAGACGGTGACGTCGCTGTTGCTGATGCCCTTGGCCTTGGCGACGAGGGCGATGTTCTTGGACACCGGGAGGCGGATGTCGACCTGGTCGGCGGCCTCCGGGCCGGCCACCAGCTTCTCCATGTAGAAGACGGCCGACGGGTCGTACATGGACCCGCGGGGCGCGACGGCCATGACCGAGATCGCGTTGGGCATGCCCTTCGCGCACAGGGTCGTGCCGTCGATCGGGTCGACCGCCACGTCGCACTCGGCGCCGGAGCCGTCGCCGACCTGCTCGCCGTTGAACAGCATGGGCGCCTCGTCCTTCTCGCCCTCGCCGATGACGACGACGCCGTCCATGGTGACGGTGTTGATGAGGCTCCGCATCGCGTTGACGGCGACGCCGTCGGCGCCGTTCTTGTCGCCGCGCCCGACCCAGCGACCGGCGGCCATGGCACCGGCCTCCGTGACACGGACGAGGTCCAGGGCGAGGTTGCGGTCCGGGGCTTGGGCGGCGGGCTGCAGGCTTTCCACGCTCCGCACCCTACCGGCGTCGGCGCCGGTCAGAGGCCGTGCACCTGCACTTCGCTCGCCTTGACCACCAGGTGGACGCGTCGACCGGGCTCCAGGAGCAGGTCGGCGACGGCGTCGACCGTCACGTCGGCACTGACGACGTCGGTGCGCACGAGTGCTCGCCGACCACGCGGCTCGACGGCCGTGACCGTGGCCGGCCAGACGTTGCGGGGGCTGCCGGCGGGCGCCTCCAGGTGCACGGCGACGGCGGCCGGGTCGAGCACGGCCACCGCGGGCGCCCCGGCCGGGGGCGTGGAGCCGGAGGCGTGGACGACGAGTCCCTCGGGCGTGTGCAGGCCCGGTGACGTCGCCGTGCCGCGCAGCAGGTTGAGCCCGGCGAGCTCGGCGGCGAAGACGCTGCGCGGCTGCTCGAGCACGCGCTGGGTGGGGCCGACGTCGACGACGCGGCCGTGCTCGACGACGGCCAGCGTGTCGGTGAGCAGCAGGGCGTCCAGCACGTCGTGGGTGACGAGCACGGCGGTGCGGCCGGCGTCGCGACGTCGACGCAGCACCTGCGCGAGGATCGTTCGCAGCTGCGGGACGACGGCGGCGTCGAGCGCGGCCATCGGCTCGTCGAGCAGCAGCACGCCAGGATCGGGGGCGAGAGCGCGCGCGAGGGCCACCCGCGCTGCCTGCCCGCCCGACAGCGTGCCGGGCCGCCGGTCGGCGAGGTCGGTGCACCCGAGCTCGGTCAGCCGGTCGTGGGCGATCCTCTCCGCCTCGGCGCGCGAGGCCCCACGGCTGCGCGGCCCGAAGGCGACGTTCGCGACGACGTCGAGGTGGGGGAACAGCAGCGGCTCCTGCGCGAGCAGCCCGACCCCGCGTGCGTGCGGCGGTGTCCACCGACCCGTCGCGGTGTCCACGAGCACGCGACCGTCGACCTCGAGGCGCGCGTGCGGGGGTCGCAGCGTGCCGGCGAGCGCCGCGAGCACGGTCGACTTGCCTGCGCCGTTGGGTCCGACCAGCCCCAGCGTGCTGCCGGCGGCGACGTCGAGCGCGAGGTCGACGTCGCGCTCGGGCACCTGCACGCGCAGCGCGATGCTCATGAGCGACCCTCGCGGCCGCGCACGAGCACGATGACGAGCACGGCCACCACGACGAGCAGCAGGGAGAGCGCGACGGCGGCGTCGGGGTCGGTCTCGCGCTGCAGGTAGATCTCGAGCGGCAGCGTGCGGGTGACGCCCTGCAGGCTGCCCGCGAAGGTGATGGTGGCACCGAACTCCCCGAGCGCCCGCGCGAACGCGAGGACCGCGCCGGACACCAGGCCAGGGAGGACGAGCGGCAGGCTGACCCGGCGCAGCACGGTCGAGGGCCGGGCCCCGAGCGTGGCGGCGACGGTCTCGTAGCGGTGCCCGGCGGTGCGCAGGCTGCCCTCGAGGCTGATCACGAGGAAGGGCAGCGCCACGAACGTCTGGGCGAGGACCACGGCCGTGGTCGAGAACGCGACTTGCACGCCGAGCACCTCGAGGCTCGACCCGAGCAGGCCGCGGCGCCCGAAGGTCGCGAGCAGGGCGATGCCGCCGACGACGGGCGGCAGGACGAGGGGCAGCAGGACGAACGCGCGCAGCAGGGCCTGCCCCGGGAACCGGGTGCGGGCGAGCACGAACGCCATCGGCACGCCCAGCAGCACGCACAGCACGGTGGAGGCCGCGGCGGTGCGCAGGCTGAGCCACAGCGCCGCACGCGACGACTCCGACGTCAGCAGCGCTGGGAGGTCCGACCAGTCGACGCGGGTGAGCAGCGCGACGACGGGCACGACCACGAGCGCGGCACCGAGCGCCGCGGGCAGCCAGACCCACCGGGGGAGGTCCCCGGCCGTGCGCTGGGTGCGTCGGGCCCCCGTGCCCCGCTGCACGTCGGGCGCGAGCGGCGCGCCCCCAGGGCTCACGGTCGGGCGAAGCCGGCCGCGCGCAGCACCTTCTGGCCCTGCGAGCCGGTCACCAGCTCGACCCAGTCGCGGGCCAGGCTGGGCTGCTTGGCGTCCGAGAGCACCGCGATCGGGTAGGTGTTGACGACCTGTGAGGCCTGCGGCACGTCGACGGTCCGGACGTCGTCGCCGGCGCCCTTCGCGTCGGTCACGTAGACGAGCCCGGCGTCGGCCTCGCCCGACGTCACCTTCGTGAGCACGTCGGTGACCGACTGCTCCTCGCTGTCGGGCGCCAGCGTGACGCCGGCGGCGGTGGCGAGCTTCTGCGCGGCGCTGCCGCAGGGCACCTGCGGAGCGCAGACCACGACGTCGAGGTCGGGGTTCGCGAGGTCGTCGAGCGACGTGACGTCGCCCGGGTTGTCCGGAGGCGTGACGATCACGAGCGTGTTCGACGCGAAGTCCTGGGGGTCGCCGGCGACGAGGTCGTCGCCGACGAGCGTGTCCATGTTCTTCTCGTCGGCGGAGGCGAAGACGTCCGCGGGCGCGCCCTCGCTGATCTGCGAGACGAGGTCGGAGGAGCCGCCGAAGCTCAGCTGCACGGTGACGCCCTCGTTCGCGGCCTCGAACTCCTTCGCCAGCTCGGTGAAGGTGCCCTTGAGCGACGCCGCGGCGTAGACGACGAGCGTGCTGTCGACGTCGGCCCGCGGGTCGACGGCGTCGTCGTTGCCGCACGCGGCGAGGGGGAGCAGCAGGGCAGCGGCGGCTGCGGCGGTCGCGAGCCTCTTCATGACGGGACCTCCAGGGAGACGTTGGTGGACTTGACGGTCGCCCAGGCGACGCTGCCGGGCTCGAGCCCGAGCGCGTCGACGGACTCGCGGCTGACGAGGGAGACGACGCGGTACGGACCGCAGACCAGCTCGACCTGCGCCATCACCGTGTCGGTGGTGATACGGGTGACGATCCCGCGCAGCTGGTTGCGGGCGCTCGTGTGCTCGGGTCCGTGGTCGGGCGTGGCCGCGTGCTCGGCGGCGAGACGCGCCAGCTCGGTGCCCTCGATGCCCGCCCGGCCGTCGACGTCGACCGGGCTGAACCGACCCTGCTGCTGCCAGCGACGTAGGGTGTCATCGCTGACGCCGATCAATGCTGCGGCGTCGGAGAGCTTGTGCACGACCATGCTGCGGAGCGTAGCCGCACTCGCGGCGGCGTGCCGACGAACGGGCCGCGTCTGCGGCGAGATCACTTCCTGGAGGACGCATGGCCGGCTCGAGTCGCGGCAACCCGAAGCTCGGCGACATCATCCGGTCGGTCGGCGTGCTCGGTGTCGGCCTGCTCGTCGTCTGGGGGGTGGCGCACCTCTTCTACGGCAACGCGCCGAAGGAGCCGCAGGTGCCGGCGGTCGACTACGCGGCGGTGCTGCCCGGGGCCGAGCGCGAGACGGGCGCCGACCTGCTCGCGCCCACGTCGCTGCCCGAGGGCTGGAAGGTGACGTCGTCGCGGGTGCGTGAGGAGGTGTGGAGCCTCGGCACGCTGACCGACGACCAGCGCTTCATCGGCATCCAGCAGGCGCCGGGCGCCGAGGAGGCCACGGTCGAGGAGCTGGTGCCGGGCAGCGAGCGCGTCGCCGAGGTCGAGATCGGCGACCAGACGTGGACGCGCTGGTCGTCGCCCGACGACGAGACCACGTACTCGCGCGTGGTCCCGGGGCCGCGGGAGGACACGACCGCCGTCGTGACGAGCGACGTCGACCGGACGACGCTCGAGCGCTACGTCGCGTCGCTGTCCTGAGCCTCGTCGTCACCGCGGGCGGCGCGGTCGAGGCGCTCGCGCGCGCCGTCGAGCCAGCGCTGGCACACGGTGGCGAGCTGCTCGCCGCGCTCCCAGAGCGCGAGCGACTCCTCGAGGCCGACGCCGCCGGTTTCGAGGCGCTGCACCACGGACACCAGCTCCTCGCGAGCCTGCTCGTAGGAGAGGTCGAGGGTGGTGTCGGGCTCGGGCTCAGTCGGCATGCGGGGTCTCCTCGGTGCGGTCGGTCGTGACGTGGGCGCTGCCGTCGGCGAGGCGCACCACGAAGGCGGCGGGCACGTCGGCCACGGAGGTGAGCACGTGCCCGTCGGTGGTCTGCGCGACCGCGTAGCCGCGCTCGAGGGTGGCGAGCGGCGACAGCGCCCGCACGCGCGCGAGGTGGTGCCCGACGGTGTCGTGCTCACGGTCGAGCCGGTGCCGCAGGGCGCGGTCGGCGCGCTCGCGCAGGTGGGTGAGCGCGTCGTGCTGCGCGTCCACGAGCACGTGCGGCGCGGCGAGGACGGGGCGTGAGCGCAGCTGCGCCAGTCCGTGCGCCTCGCGGTCGACGAGGGCCGTGACCGCCCGCCGCAGCCGCGATCGCGCGTGGGCGATGCGGTCCTGCTCCTCGGCGGCGTCGGGGACCACGCGCTTGGCGGCGTCGGTGGGCGTGGAGGCGCGGACGTCGGCGACGAGGTCGAGCAGGGGCGTGTCCTGCTCGTGCCCGATGGCGCTGACCACGGGCACCCGGCAGGCGTGCACCGCGCGCACGAGCGACTCGTCGGAGAACGGCAGGAGGTCCTCCAGTGACCCTCCGCCGCGGGCGACGACGAGCACGTCGACCTGGGGCGCGAGCTCCTGCACGGCGGCGACGACGTCGCGCGCCGAGCCGGCCCCCTGCATGAGGGCGTGACGGACGACGAAGCGGACGCCCGGCCACCGCAGGCGCGCGTTCTCGAGCACGTCGCGCTCGGCGGCCGAGGCGCGTCCGGTGACCAGCCCGACGGTGCCGGGCAGGAACGGCAGCGGCTTCTTGAGCCGGACGTCGAAGAGCCCCTCGGCGGCGAGCAGCTGCTTGCGTCGCTCGAGCTGGGCGAGCAGCTCGCCCTCGCCGGCGGGTCGGATCTCGCGCACCTGCAGGGTGAGCGAGCCGTTCGGCTCGTAGAACTCCGGCCGCGCGTGCACGACCACCCGCGCGCCCTCGGTGACGGGCGCCGCGGACGCGTCGAGGACGGACACGTGGCAGGTGGCGCGGATCGAGAGGGTGGCCCGCAGGTCGCGGAGGACGAGGAAGCAGACGCCGGGCCGTCGGGTCAGCTGCGCCACCTCGGCCTCGACCCAGATCGCCCCCAGCCGCCCCACCCACTGCCCGATCAGCGTCGACACCTGCCGCAGGGGCGCGGGGGAGTCCGCCGTCGTGTCGAGCGCCATGCTCCTCAGCCTAGGAGGTGGGAGATTCCCAGGTCGCCCTGGGAATCTCCACCGGGCACGGTTTCCTCAGCGGAGCACGGAATGCTCTCCGTGCTCCGCTGAGATTTCCGTGCCTCGTCCGGGCGGTCGCCAGCGCGCGGGGGTCGCGCCGACGGGCTCGCGGTCTGTCGCCGGTCGGTACGATGCACCTATGACGACCCACGTGGACCTCGGCATGCCCCCCGTCGGTGGGAGCGTGCTCCTCGCCGACCCGCGCGGCTACTGCGCCGGCGTGGACCGCGCGGTCATCACCGTCGAGAAGGCGCTCGACCTCTACGGGGCGCCGGTGTACGTCCGCAAGCAGATCGTGCACAACAAGCACGTCGTCAACACGCTGGCCGAGCGCGGAGCGGTGTTCGTCGAGGAGCTCGACGAGGTGCCCGAGGGCGCCACGGTCGTGTTCTCCGCCCACGGCGTGTCGCCGATGGTGCACGAGCAGGCTGCCGAGCGCGGGCTGAAGACGATCGACGCCACGTGCCCGCTCGTCACCAAGGTCCACCACGAGGCGCGCCGCTTCGCCGCCGAGGACTACCGCATCCTGCTCATCGGGCACGCGGGTCACGAGGAGGTCGAGGGCACGGCGGGTGAGGCGCCCGAGCACATCACCCTCGTCGAGAGCCCGGACGACGTCGACGCCCTGGAGTTCCCCGAGGGCACCCGGCTGTCGTGGCTCTCGCAGACCACCTTGAGCGTCGACGAGACCATGGAGACGGTCCGCCGGCTGCGCGAGAAGTTCCCGCAGCTGGAGGACCCGCCGTCCGACGACATCTGCTACGCCACCCAGAACCGCCAGGTCGCGGTCAAGGAGATCGCGAAGGACGCCGACCTCGTCATCGTCGTCGGGTCCTCGAACTCCTCGAACTCGGTGCGCCTGGTCGAGGTCGCGCTCGAGGCGGGCGCGTCGGCGTCCTACCGCATCGACGACGTCAGCGAGCTCCAGGAGGAGTGGCTCGACGGTGTCGAGACCGTCGGCGTGACGTCGGGAGCCTCGGTGCCCGACGACCTGGTCCAGGACGTCCTCACCTACCTCGCCGAGCACGGCCACCCCGACGCGGCCGCCGTGCGCACCGCCGACGAGACCCTCACCTTCGCCCTCCCGCCCGAGCTGCGCCGCGACATGAAGGCCGCCGGCAAGGTCTGAGACCGACGTGGTGGGCGGATGAGCAGACGGACCAGCACGGCCGCCCTGCTCCTCGCCGGCGACGAGGAGTACTGGCGGGCGTCCGGATGGCACCGCGGCGACGCGCCGGTCCGGTGGGGCTCGGTGTCGAAGGTCCTGACGGCCGGGTTGGCCCACGCGATGGTCGAGCGCGGCACGTGGGCCTGGGACACGAGGGTCGAGGAGGTGCTCGACTCGACGTCGCCGATCACCGTGGCCGAGCTCGTCCGGCATCGGTCGGGGCTGCCGCGCACTGCGCCAGGTCAGCGCCGCGAGCTCCTCGATCCCTACCGGCGGTGGACGCGAGAGCGGTTCGATCACGACGTGCTGCCCGAGCTCGACGCGCTCGTCGACCAGCGTCGTCGGGTGGTGGGCGAGTACTCCAACCTCGGCTACGCGGTGCTGACGCGGATGCTGAAGGAGGTCGGCGGACCGTGGCTGGAGCAGGTGCGGAGCACGCTCGTCGAGCCGGCCGGTCTCGACCCGACCGCGTTCGACGTCGCCCGGAGGACCGGTGAGCGTGACGACGTCGTCGAGGCGCTGAGCATCTGGGGCCGCCCCCTCGACGAGTGGGTGATCGGCGACGGCCCGTTCGTCGGGGCGGCGGGTCTCGTGGCCACCCTCGACGACATGGCGGCGCTCGTGCGGGCCTCGGCCGACGGCGGCCTGCTCGATCCCTCTCGGCAGCCCCACGCATGGCGGGTGGACGACGGCCTGGCCGTCCACCACGGCGCTCTCATGCGCTGCGGTGCGGTGGTGGCGTGGCGTCCCGCCACAGGGATCGTGGGGGTGGCCAGCGCCGTCGGCGGACGGGCGGCCTTCGCCGACCGAAGGGCGGCGGACGTGCTGGACCAGCTGGCGTCCGCAGCGGCGTCTGAGGAGGGGGAGATGTCATGAGCGAGCACCGCATGGCCTGGCTGGTGACCACCGACGACGCGGTGGCGGTCGGCGACCCGTGGCGCGATCACGTGCTGCTCACGACCGAGGGGCTCGTGCACCGACGGCTCGACGTCGATGCCGCGGCGATGGTCGACGAGGCGACGTGGTCGTGGGCCGACGTCACCGACCTGCTCGTGTCCGCGCCGACGAGTCGCACGTCGAAGCCCGGACTCTGGGCCTTTCTCAGGGCTGCGGCAGCTGAGGCCACAGGTTGGGGCAGCACCCTGTCGTCGGTCGAGGTGGCGGCACGCATCGTTCATGCCGATGGCACCGATGCGCTGCTGCTCCTCGACGGCCACACCGGGAGCGGGTACCTCGCCGAGGACCAGGAGGAGGCGCGCGCCATGCTGCGGCGCGTGCTGGAGGACCCCGGCACTATCCCGCAGATTCGGAACCTCATCGCCCATCCTGACGCGTGAGATGGGCGATGAGGTTCCGAAACGGGGCTAGCGGCGGTCGGGTCGCACCACCAGCGCGGTGCCGCCACCGCGACGTTGCGGCTCGGCGACGGCGGTGAGGCGGCCGCGGCGGTCCTGCTCGATCGCGGCCACCGCGCCGATCTCGGCCTGCGAGGTGAACGCGTCGCCCGACGGCGTCAGCTGCTGGCCGAAGGGGGCGAGCAGGCCGCCGTACTGCTCGATGAAGGCCGGCTCGGCCGGCGTGACGGCCGCGTTGCGCTGCGACGCGCGTGGCGCGGCGACGGCCTGCGGCAACGTCATGCCGAGGTCGATGCGGTTGAGCAGCACCTGCAGCACCGTCGTGATGATGGTGGCACCACCGGGCGAGCCGACCACGTACTTCACCCGACCGCGGTCGAGCACGATCGTCGGCGACATCGACGAGCGCGGCCGCTTGCCGGGCTCGATCCGGTTCGGGTCCTTCGGGTCGTACACGGCCGTGAAGTCGGTGAGCTCGTTGTTGAGCAGGAACCCGCGCCCCGGCACCGTGATCGCCGAGCCGCCGGTCTGCTCGATGGTCAACGTGTAGGACGCGGCGTTGCCCCAGCGGTCGACGACCGAGAGGTGGGTGGTGGAGATGTTCTCGGTGTCCGGCTTCTCCTCGGCGGCCCGGGTGGTGCAGGGGTCGCCGTCGAGCGCTCCCGCCGCCACCGGCCGCTGCGACGCCTGCGTGGGGTCGATGGAGCAGGCCCGCGAGTCGGCGAAGCGCTGGCTGAGCAGGGTGCGGACGGGGACGTCGGGGACGTCGCCCACGTACGCCGCGCGGTCGGCGAACGCCCGCGCCGACGCCTCGAGGAACAGGTGCAGCGACGAGCCGAGGCGGGCGCCGCCGCCCAGGCGGTAGCCCTCGAGGATGTTCAGCGCCTCGCCGACGGCGATGCCGCCCGACGACGACGGGGCCATCCCATACACGTCGAGACCGCGGTACCGCGCGTGCGTCGGCGCCTGACGGTCGACCCGGTACGTCGCGAGGTCACGCTCGGTCAGGGAACCGGGAGGTGCCGGCAGGTCGGACGCGGGGTCCTTCGGTGGCGCCTGGACCGTGCGCGCGACGTCGCGGGCGACGGACCCGGTGTAGAAGGCGCGCGGCCCCTTCGCCGCGATCAGCGACAGCGTGCGGGCCAGCTCGGGGTTGCGGAAGGTGCTGCCGACCTGCGGTGCGTCGCCGCCGGGCAGGAACAGCCGGGCGGTGTCGGGGAAGGCCGCGAACCGGTCCTTGTTGTCGAGCGTCTGGCTGCGGAACGTCCGGTCGACCGTGAACCCCCGCTCGGCGAGCTTGATGGACGGGGCGAGCGCCTGGCGCAACGACCAGCGACCGTGGTCGCGCAGGGCGGCCTCCCAGGTGGCGGGGGTGCCTGGCACGCCGACGGCTACGCCGGAGGAGACGAGATCGGGCGTGAACCGGTACGGCTTGCCGGTGGCCGGGTCGATGAATGCGTCGCGGGTGATGCCGGCGGGCGCGGTCTCGCGACCGTCGATGGTGCTGACCTTCTTGCGCTTGGCGTCGTAGTAGACGAAGTAGCCGCCGCCCCCGATGCCCGCGCTGTACGGCTCCGTCACACCGAGCGCGGACGCGGTGGCGACCGCGGCGTCGGCCGCGTTGCCACCGCGACGCAGCACCTCCAGACCCACCTTCGAGGCCTCCGCGTCGACGGAGGCCACGGCACCGCCGGACCCGTAGGCGGTCGGCGACGCGACAGGTGGTCGCGACGGCCGCGGCCCGGCGTCGGCGGGTGTCGTGGTGGCGACGAGCGCGCTGGCCGCGAGAGCTCCTGCGGCGAGCCCGGTCACGGCGCGGACGGTCGGTCGTGCGGTCATGGTGCGGCCTCTTCCCCCGAGGACGGCCCGGTGCGGGCCCGGTCCGCCCCACGGTAGGCAGCGGGCCCGACGTGGGCAACTGCGGTGCGAGACCCCGTCCCGGCCCTACGCTGAGGGAGACCCCGGGAGGACGCCTTGACCGAGCTGCACCTAACGACCACGCTGGAGCCGCGCGGGCCCGCCGCCGCGATCGTCCTGTCCGACGAGCAGGTCGCCGTGCTCGGTGACGCGAAGGCCTTCCCCGTGGTCGTGACGATCGGCGCCTCGACCGCGCGCCTGCGGCTCGCCCGCATGGGTGGCGAGAACCTCGTGGGCCTCAGCAAGGCGGCGCGCGCCGAGCTCGGTGTGGAGGTGGGGCAGGAGGTCGACGTCGTGCTGCGCCCCGACGACGCGCCGCGCGAGGTCGAGGTGCCTGCGGCCCTGGCCGAGGCGCTCGACGCTGCCGGTCTGCGGGCCGCTTTCGACGCCCTGGCCCCGTCGCGACGCAAGGAGCACGCTCGCAGCGTGGCCGACGCGAAGGGTGACGACACCCGCGCGCGCCGCGTGCAGAAGGTGCTCGACGCCCTCAGCGGCTGAGCATCGCGACGATCGTGAAGCTGGCCGCGAGCCGCTCCGGTCGGTCGGTGAGCCGGTGCTCGCCCGGGAGGTCGGGGTGCGGCGACATGAACCCGGGCAGCGGCACCCAGGGCACGGAGTCGTGCTCGAGGACGGTCTCCAGCGTCATCCCGTGGGCGAGCAGCGCGGTGAGGATCTCGGCGAGGCCGTGCGACCACTCGTGCGACGGCAGCCCCGGCAGCGAGTGGTCGTCGGGGTCGACGTAGGACGCGGTGTCGGTGAAGACCAACGGCCGCACGTGCTCGGCGTACGGGTAGACCATCTCGATCCGCCCGTCGACGACCTCGAGCGTGCCGAGCATCGGGTGGCAGTCGCGGAAGACCAGGCGTCCACCCGGGCGCAGCAGCGCCGCGACGGTGGCCGCCCAGCGGTCGATGCTCGGGAGCCAGCACACGGCGCCGATACCGGTGTAGACGACGTCGAAGGCGCCGCGTCCCAGGACGTCGGGCGCGGCGTGCACGTCGGACTCGACGTAGGTGATCTCGGCACCGACGTCGGCCGCGAGGTGTCGGGCCTCGTCGAGGGAGGCGGGGGAGAGGTCGAGGCCGGTGACGCGTCCGCCGAGCCGGTGCAGGCTGAGGGTGTCGGTGCCGATGTGGCACTGCAGGTGGACGACGTCGAGCCCGGTGATGTCGCCGAGCCGCGGCTGGTCGAAGCGGACGACGTCGCTGATGGCGTGCGGGTCGCGGCGGTACCGGTCGAGGTCGTAGGACGTCGAGGCGGCGTGTCGCGCGGCGCGGCTGTCCCACATGGCTCGGTTGAGCCGCTGGTACTCCTCCACGTCAACGCATCCGGCGGGTGCGGCGGGGGTGGTGCGGGTCGAGGAGGATGCGCGCGACGATGGTCAGCAGCGCGAGCCCGTGGCCCACGAGGAGCGTGACGCCCCGGTCGATCGTGCCGGTGAGCGTGCGACCGAACCAGCCGGTGCCCTCCGGCAGCCCCGCGACCTCGACCGCGTCGGGCGACAGCGCGGCCGCGAGCCCCACGCACACGACCAGCAGGATCGGTGGCAGCACGCCTGCGGGCAGCAGCGAGCGGACGTCGATCGCGAGCGGCACGGTGACCGCGGTGAGCACGAAGCCCACCGAGAACACCGCACCGAGCCGACCGTCGGTGCTGACGTCGAGCAGCGTGACGAGCAGCAGCGCCACGAACGCGAGCAGGATCGTCCGGCGGGCCCCGACGTCGTTGGGGGCCAGCCCGACGCGTGTGGTTGCCACGGTGGCGGCCATGGACCCGACGCTAGGCCATGACGCCGACAGAACCGTGGCAACGCGCTGGAACGGCGGGCGTCAGGCGTGTCCGGGCGAGCCGCCCGCGACGGTGTAGCTCCAGAGCTCGCTGTGCGAGGCGACCGGCTTGGGCTCCTCGCCGCCGGCACGCTCGGACTCCGACCGGTGCCCGTGCGCGAACGCCGGGGACTGCAGCCAGGCCTGGAACGACTCCTCGTCGCGCCAGCGGGTGACGACGAGCCACTGCTCGCGGTCGTCGGTCGGCTTCAGCAGCTCGAAGCCCTCGAAGCCCTCCGACCCGTCCACGGCACCGGCGCGGGCGGCGAACCGGTGCGCCAGCTCGTCGCCGTTCTCGGCGGGGACGGTGATCGCGTTGATCTTGATGACGGTCATGGGCCCATCGTCGCACCGGCGTCCACGCCCGCAGGGCGCGGATAGGCTCGGCGCATGCTTCCCGACCGCGTCGAGACGGAGCGGTTGTTGCTGCGGCCGTACGAGGCCGCGGACGCCCCGCGGGTGCTTGACACCTTGTCGCGGCTCGACGTCATCCGTTGGCTCGACAACCCGCCGTTCGTCCCGATGCCCGACCTCGAGGCAGCGCTGGCCTGGGTCGAGAAGGTGCGCACGAAGGAGGCCGACGACCCGCGGCAGGCCTGGCGTGCGGTCGAGGTGCGCGAGAGCGGCGACGTGGCCGGATGCGTGCTCGTGGCGCGGCTGGAGCGCCTCGAGGGCGGCTTCGTGGGCGAGTACGAGACGGGCTGGCACCTGCACCCCGACAGTGCCGGGCACGGCTACGCGACAGAGGCCGCCGGGGCACTCACCGCCGCCGCCTTCGAGGCCGGCCACGAGGCGCTGACCGTCACCATGTACCCCGACAACGCTCCCTCGCTGGCCGTCGCGCGACGTCTGGGTGCCGACGACCTCGGTGAGCGCGAGGACCCCTGGTACGGCGGGACCAGTCGTCTGCTCCTGCTCCGCCCGGAGCACGTGGTCGAGGGCCCGGCATGAGCGCGAGCCCTGTGCTGCGGACGGGGCGGCTGCTGCTGCGGCCTTTCGAGCCGGACGACGCCGGTGCGCTGTTCGGCTGGTTCTCGCTGCCGGAGGTGGCTCGGTGGAGCGGTACCGGCGAGCCCATGCGCGACGTCGCGGAGGCAGAGGCGCGGATCGCGCGCATGCCGGAACGAGCTGGCTCGCACCCGGCGGCCGGTGTCCTCGCGGTCTGTCGCGACGAGGCGCTGCCCCCGGTGGGCATGGTGATGCTCGTGCCGATCCCCGCCTCGGCGGGCCGGGAGCACGGCGACGGTGCCGGCGACTGGGAGGTCGGCTGGCACCTGCACCCGCGCGCCTGGGGCAGGGGCTACGCGACCGAGGCGGCGTCGGCGCTCCTCGAGCGCGCCGCGTCGGCCGGGCTGCCCCGCGTGGTCGCGGTGACGCATCCGGACAACGCACCCTCGCAGGCGGTCTGCCGCCGGCTCGGCATGAGCGACCTCGGCCTGCGCGACGACTGGTACGACCGCACGCTGCGTGCCTTCGCCCTGCCTCTCCCGGCGGTCGGGACCCTCGCCCCGCACCAGTAGGCTGGTGCCTCGTGGCACTCAGCATCGGCATCGTCGGACTCCCCAACGCGGGCAAGTCGACCCTCTTCAACGCCCTGACCAAGAACGACGTCCTCGCGGCGAACTACCCGTTCGCGACGATCGAGCCGAACGTCGGCGTGGTCGGCGTCCCCGACTCCCGGCTCGACACGCTCGCGGAGATCTTCGGGTCGGCCAAGATCCTGCCCGCGACGGTCCAGTTCGTCGACATCGCCGGCATCGTGCGCGGTGCGTCGGAGGGCGAGGGCATGGGCAACGCGTTCCTGTCGCACATCCGCGAGTCCGACGCGATCTGCCAGGTCACCCGCGTGTTCCGCGACGAGGACGTCACGCACGTCGACGGCAAGGTCGACCCGGGCAGCGACATCGAGACCATCTCGACCGAGCTGATCCTCGCCGACCTGCAGACCGTCGAGAAGGCGGTGCCGCGCCTGGAGAAGGAGTCGCGCAAGGACAAGGAGCTCGTCGCGCAGCTGGAGGAGGCCCGCAAGGCCCAGACCGCGCTGGAGTCGGGCACGGGCGTGCTGAACGCGGGTCTCGACCTCGCGCTGCTGCGTGACCTGCACCTGCTGACCGCGAAGCGGTTCCTGTTCGTGTTCAACTGCGACGCCGACGAGCTGGCCGACGAGGCCCTCAAGCAGAAGATGCGCGACCTCGTCGCCCCCGCCGAGGCCGTGTTCCTCGACGCGAAGAGCGAGGCCGAGCTGGTCGAGCTCGGCGATGACGAGGAGGCCGAGGCGATGCGTGCGGAGATGCTCGCCGAGATGGGCGTCGAGGAGCCGGGCCTCGACGCGCTGGCCCGCGTCGGCTTCGCGACCCTCGGCCTGCAGACCTACCTCACGGCGGGCCCGAAGGAGGCGCGCGCCTGGACGATCAAGCAGGGCGCCACCGCCCCCGAGGCCGCCGGCGTCATCCACACCGACTTCCAGAAGGGCTTCATCAAGGCCGAGATCGTCTCCTTCGACGACCTCGTCGCCGCCGGGTCGATGAACGACGCCAAGGCCGCCGGCAAGGTCCGCATGGAGGGCAAGGACTACGTGATGGCCGACGGCGACGTGGTGGAGTTCCGCTTCAACGTGTGAGCCACGGATGGTCGAGGTCGAGCACGGCTGGCCGGCTCGCGTCGACGGATGGCGGGTCGCGTCTCGCTGCTATCATCGTTGATAGCAGCGAAGGGTAGGTGGTCGCGGTGACCTCGATCGTGGTCCGCGGGCTCGAGGAGTCCGTCAAGAAGCGTCTCGCCGCGCAGGCGCGCGAGAACGGCAGGTCGATGGAGGCCGAGGCGCGCGACATCCTGACGCGCGCGACCCGGCGCCCCCACATCGGGCTCGCGCTACTGCAGGCGGGGCAGGAGGCGGGCGGGTTCGACGACGTCGAGCTGCCGGGCCGCACCGACCAGGCCCGCGCGGCGGACCTCGAGTGATCGTTCTCGACCGCAACGTCGTCTCCGAGGCTCTGCGGCGCCAGCCGGACGAGCGGGTGCTCGCGTGGCTCCAGTCGTTGACCGACGAGGTCGCCATCACGGCGGTCACGCTCGCCGAGCTGCTGGCAGGCGTGCGCAGGCTGCCGGCCGGTCGGCGCCGCACGACGCTCTCGGCCGCGATCGACGCGGCGGTCGCCCCGTACCGGGAGACGCGGGCGATCCTGCCGTTCGACGACGCCGCTGCCGGCGAGTACGCGGAGGTGCTGGCGATGCGCGAGCGCGACGGTCGTCCCATCCACACGGCGGACGCGCAGATCGCCGCGATCTGCCGCGTCTCGAGCGCCACCTGCGCGACGCGGAACGTCGCCGACTTCGACGGCACCGGCATCCGGCTCGTCGACCCCTGGACCGCCTGACGCTGTCGTGCGACGCTCGTCCCCATGAGCCGCCCGCCCGTCCAGGCCGTCCCGATCCTGCGCGTCCTCGACGTCGACGCGTCACTGCCCTGGTGGACGCGGCTCGGGTTCGCGGAGGAGTTCCGCCACGTCTTCGAGCCCGGTCTGCCGCGGTTCGTCGGCGTCGTGCGCGACGGGTGCCGGGTGTACCTGTCCGAGCACACGGGCGACGCGCCCGGGCCGGCGCTGGTCTACCTGTGGGTGCTCGACGTCGACCGGATCGCCGCCGACCTGGGCGCCGACGTCGAGCAGGTGCCGTGGGCGCGGGAGTGCGAGGTCACCGACCCCGACGGCAACCGGGTACGGGTGGCGACGGCGACCTGAGGGGCAGAGATTCTCCCTTCGCGAGGCACGGTCCACGAGAAGGGAGAAGCGCTGCCCACGCAGAAGGAGAATCGTGCGTCACCCGAGGGCGAGCAGGGCGAGCGCCAGACCGACGACCGCGGCGACGGAGCGCACCCCGTCGAAGACCGCGAGCCGCCGCAGGAGCGACGGCGTGGGGCCGGAGGTCCCCAGGCGTCCGTGGGTCGGGGCGGCGACGAGGGCGGTGGTGAGCAGCGCTAGGCCGTGCGCGGCGACGGCCGCCTGCACGAGCGGACGCGGGTCGGTGGCGACCGCCCACCCGCACACCGCGACCAGTGCCGCGTAGAGGGGAACGACGAGCAGCACGATCCGCCGCGAGTGCGCGTCGTGCGCCAGTGTGAACTGGTCGGCGCCCACCGACGCGAGCGCCGGGTAGACCACCACCGACACGGTCAGCTGGAAGGCCGCGTGCGCGGCCCCCACGACGGCCAGGGCGACGACGGCGTCGGGCACGGGTCCTCCAGAGGTCTCGACCCGACGCTAGCCAGGCTCGCCCCGGCGCGCTCGACGAGCGACCTCAGACCTGCGCGGACGCGCGCCGTGCGAGCAGCTGCTCCACCAGGATGTCGCCGTGCCCGGCGTGGCGGGCGAGCTCGGCGATCATGTGGCCGTAGACGTAGCGCAGCGAGACGGGTCCGTCGTACCACGGCCAGGTCTCGTCGAGGTCGTGGGCGGCGGCGACGGCGCGGGAGATGTCGCACGCCTCGTCGAAGTCGGCGCGGACCGATGCGACCGTGTCGTCGTCGGTCAGCACGAAGCTGTCGGCCGGTGCGGCGGGGAGGCCGAGACGCTCGCGCGGGACGCCCGCCACCCGGGAGTGGAACCAGACGCGCTCGACGAACACCGCGTGCTTGACGAGCCCGAGCACCGTGGTCGCCGACGGCACCAGCCGGGTGCGCGCCTCGGTGTCGTCGACCTCGTCGAGCAGCAGCGCGACCTCCGCCCGCTGCACGTCGAGCAGCCCCTCAAGCACGGAACGTTCGTCGGCGGTGTGCAGGCTCATGGCGTCACGGTACGACCGGCGAGGGCTCGACGACCAGGTGCGAGGATGGTCGACGCCATGACGACCGCACCCTCCACCGTCCCCGTCCTCATCCACACCGACGGCGGCTGCAAGCCGAACCCCGGTCCCGGCGGCTGGGGTGCCGTGCTGCGCTACGGCTCGCACGTGCGGGAGATGTGCGGTGGCGAGCGCGAGAGCACGACCAACAACCGCATGGAGCTGATGGCACCGATCATGGCGCTGGAGACGCTCAACCGACCCTCCACGGTGCACCTGTTCACCGACAGCGCCTACGTGCGGGGCGGCATCACGTCGTGGATGACGGGCTGGGAGCGCAACGGGTGGCGCACGTCTACGAAGCAGCCGGTCAAGAACGTCGACCTCTGGAAGCGGCTCAAGCAGGCCTGCGAGCGGCACGAGGTGGAGTGGTTCTGGGTCAAGGGGCACTCGGGCGTGCCCGACAACGAGCTGGCCGACCAGCTCGCGACGCGCGGCCTGCGCGAGGCCATGCGCGTCTGAGGAGGGGCTGCGTCAGCGGCGACGGCCGTTGGCGCGCAGCGCGTCCAACGCCTGCGCACCGACGAACACGTAGAAACCGAGCGTGCTGGCGACGATCGTGCGGGCGGTGGTCATGACTCGACGGTAGGCCGGTTTCGTGACGTGCGCCTCTCGAGCGCCTCGCGACGGGTGGAGCACCCCACGCGACGAGCCCTGCGTCGAGGGCCTCAGTCGTCCTCGGGCGGCCGGGTGAGCCGGATCGAGCGAGGGGATCCGTCGGGGTTGCGCCGCACCTGGCCGTGCCGCAGCTCGTCGTCCTCGTCGGGGGAAGGCATCACGTGGGCAGCACGCTTCTGACGTTCGAGCTCCTCGGCGGCGTCGGCGCGCGACGGGCTGAAGAAGTTGTCCATGACGCCCATGCCGTTGCCCATGGTGCCGAGACCGTCGCGACCGCCGGGCTGGTCGAGGGAGCGCTGGAACAGCCACAGCGCCACGACGAGCGCGACCAGCACGCCCACCCCGAACAGCACGACGCCGACCCACTCCATGGCGCGAGCCTACGCGGGGCCGGCGACCGCGGCAGGCGTGCCGACGGTCACGACGTCGCGCGACGTCGGCCGGCGGGTCGGGCCGGGGTCAGCGGCTCGTCCTCCGCGGGCGGGGCCAGGGCGACGGCGATGGCCGTGGTCACCGGGACGGCGAGGACGAGCCCGATCGCGCCGACGAGCGTGCGGACGATCTCCTGGCCGAGCTCCTCGGTGGTCGCCATCTCCCCGAGGGGTCGCGAGTAGGCGGAGATGAGCAGCAGCACCGTCATGGCCGAGCCGGCGTAGGCGAAGACGAGCGTGTAGACGCTCGAGGCGATGTGGTCGCGGCCGATCCGCATGGCCGACATGAACAGCTCCCGGGCGCGGGCGGTGGGCTGCAGGGCCCGCATCTCCCACACCGCGCTCGCCTGGGTGACGGTCACGTCGTTCAGGACGCCGAGCCCGGCGATCACCATGGTCGCGGCCACGACGCCGGACATGGAGAGGGTCGGCACGGTGGCCACGAGCGTGCGGTCGTCCTCGGAGCCGATGCCCGTGAGGCTCGCCCAGTCGGTCGCGAGCGCCCCCATCAGGGCGGTGCCGATGATGCCGAAGTAGGTGCCGAAGAGCGCGCTGGTCGTGCGGATGCTCACGCCATGGGCCAGGTAGAGCACGACCGTCATGATCACCGTCGAGCCGACGATGGCCACCGGGAGGGCCGACTTCCCCGCGAGCAGGGCGGGCAGGATGAACTGCATCAGCGCGACCAGCGTGACGCCGATGCCGACGAGCGCGAAGAGGCCGCGCCACCGCGCGACGGCCACCACGAGGACCGCGAACGCGATCGCCAGCGCCTGCAGCGGGAAGGTGCGCTGGAAGTCGTAGAACTCGAACGTCGCCGGCTGGCCCTGGGGTGCGATGCGCAGCACCTCGATCTCGTCGCCCGTGTCGATCCCGGCCTGGTAGCGCGCGGAGTCGAGGGTGAACGTGGCGTCGCCGTCGTCGGTCTCGGCGGTCACCTTGGCGCAGTCGCCGTCGACGGTGGGCTGGTTGTCCGGCCCCACGCCGCCGGACCCGCAGTCGAACGGCTTGACCGCGGTGACGGTGCCGTCGAGCAGGGTCACGCCCTCGCCGCTGAGGGGGTTGGGTGCCTTGGGCACCTGCGACGACGACGGCCAGAGCACGACCATCGCGACGATCGCGGCCACCGAGATGGCGCCGACCACGACGGCGAGCGTCGCGGCGAGGCCCTGACGGGGCGGTCCGACGTCGAGGTCGTCGTGGGAGTGTGCGTGTCCGTGAGCCACGGGGGATAGCGTGCCACGATGACCCACGTGGACGACGCACCAGACGCCGACGGCCCCGACGTCGAGCACCTCCCGGGCGCGGTCGGGGGCGCGCTGCGCATCGGCCGGACGGTCCGCAGGCCGACGGGTCCGTGGACGCCGGCCGTGCACCGCCTGCTCGCCTTCCTCGCCGACGAGGGCCTCGGCGGCGTGCCGAGGGTCGAGGGTCTCGACGACCAGGGCCGAGAGGTCCTGAGCTACGTCGAGGGTCGCGGCGTGCCGGTCGACGACGAGGTCGTGCTCGACACCGTGCTCGTCGAGGCGGTCACCTGGCTGCGCGGGTACCACGACGTCGTCGAGGGCTTCCGGCCCGAGGAGCCGTTGCGCTGGCGGGGGACGGGGGAGGAGCCGGTGACGCTCGCGCCCGACCAGGTCGTCTGCCACCACGACCCCGGCGCCTACAACTGGATCGTCCAGAGCGGCCACTTCGTGGCGATGATCGACTGGGACATGGCCGGGCCTGGGCGGGCCATCGACGACCTCGCGTTCCTCGCCTGGACGGGCATCCCGCTCTACCGCGACATCGGCGTGGAGGAGACCGCCCGCCGTCTCGACCTCGTCGTGGAGGCCTACGGCGAGTGGGGTCCGATGACGTTGCTGGACGCGGTCGTCGAGCGCATGACGACGGCGAGCGAGCGGATCGCGGCCGGCATCGCCCGCGGCGACGCGGGCATCGCGAACCTGCAGAAGGTGGGCGAGCCGCAGCGCACCCGCGACCGCGTCGCCGCCTTCCGGGAGCGCGTCCCGGCCATCCTCGACGCCCTGCCGTAGCCGTCCGTCCGGCACGCGACGCGGAGGGTGGGAAAGTGACGTGCATCACTCTAGGGTGAGGCATGGACTCCGCACTCTCCACGGTCGGCCTACCCGTCGCCCTCGGCATCATCATGCTGGGGCTCGGCCTCTCGCTCACGCCCGAGGACTTCCGTCGGGTCGGGCGCCACCCGAAGGCGGTGGTGGTCGCGCTGGCGTGCCAGCTGCTCCTCCTGCCGCTGCTCTGCTTCGGCCTCGTCACCGCCTTCGACCTCGACCCCCTGCTCGCCGTGGGCATGCTGCTGCTGGCGGCGTCGCCCGGCGGGACGTCGGCGAACCTCTACAGCCACCTCTTCCGGGGCGACGTCGCGCTCAACGTGTCGCTGACGGCGATCAACTCCGTCGTCGCGATCGGCACGCTGCCGCTCATCACCAACCTCGCGATCGAGCACTACGGCCTCGACGACGAGGTCTCGCTGCAGTTCCGGAAGGTCGTCGAGGTCTTCGTGGTCGTCCTGGCGCCCGTGCTGCTCGGCATGCTGGTGCGGCGCCGGCGGCCGGAGCTCGCGGCCCGTGCCGACCGTCCGGTGCGCACCGCGTCGGCCGTCATCCTGCTCGTGCTCGTCCTCGGGATCCTCGCGAGCACCGGCTCCGACGCGGGCGACTACCTGCGCCAGGTCGGGCTCCCCGCCGCGCTGTTCTGCGTGGTGAGCCTCGTGGTCGGGTTCGCGGTGCCCCGCCTCGTCGGGCTCGGCCCGGCGCAGGCGGTGGCCAGCTCGTTCGAGATCGGCGTGCACAACGCGACGCTGGCCATCTACGTCGCGGTCGAGGTGCTCGGCGAGACGGCGATCTCGGTGCCCGGCGCGGTCTACGGCGTGCTGATGTTCCCGCTCGCGGCGCTGTGGGGCGTGCTGCTCACCCGGCGGCTGCTGCCCGCGCCGGCACGCCACGGCGCGGGAGCCCGAACGTCGTGAACGTGCCGGGCGACCACAGCACCGACGCCGGCGCCGTGCCTGCCAGGCCGGGGAAGCCGGCGGCCTCCAGCAGCGTGTCGTCGAGCGAGGTCAGCTCGGCGCGGTGCAGCGGCCAGGCGGTGTGCGTGTTCGGCACCCACCACGTGCGTCCGAGCACCCGGGTGTGCAGCCCGAAGCGAGCCGTGACGAAGTGCTCGAGCTCGCTCGGCTCCTCCAGGCGTTCGCCGGGCCGCACCTCGATCCGACCGCCCGCGCCCCGTGGTCCGGGCCAGCGTCGCGACGTCGTGTAGCGGTGCACACCGTCGTGCTCCTCGACCCGCATCCGCGCCCAGGTGTACGGCGTGCCGAAGACGAGCCGGGCGAGTGCCGACACGACGAGCCGGGCCGACTCCAGCGACAGGAACACGACGCCGTGACGTCCGGTGTCGTCCACCGAGTACAGACGCACGTTCGTCTCGTGGAACGTGCCCAGCCACGGGACCGCCGGCCCGCGCCCGAAGCCCGCGTGCTGCATCCGGAACGGGATCAGGCCCACGTACGACCGACCGTCGAGCACGTCGGGCCGGACCCCTGCCGGCATGAACGGCGCGACGACGTCGGGGTCGACGGCCCAGTGGACGAAGGCGATGTCCGCCCACGTCTGTCGCATGAGCCGGGGTCCGTGCAGGGCAGGTCCGTCGGGGTCCACGGGTCCAGTGTCAGGCCAGCGGGACCACCTCGCCGGGTGAGGGAAGCTCCACGCGACGGTCGAGGCCGAGGTCGTCGAGGAACCGCTCGTCGTGGCTCACCACCAGCAGGGCGCCCTCGTAGCCGCGCAGCGCGTCGACCAGGTGCCCGACGCTGACCAGGTCGAGGTCGTTGGTGGGCTCGTCGAGCAGCAGGAGCTGCGGCGCGGGCTCCGCCAGCAGCACGCACGCCAGGGCAGCCCGCAGGCGTTCGCCACCGGACAGCGTGGCGACGACACGGTCGGCGTCGCGTCCACGGAACAGCAGCCGAGCGAGCTGGGCGCGGACCGTCTGGGGCGGGACGTCGGGTGCTGCCTGCCGGACGTTGTCGACCACGCTGGCCTGCTCGTCGGGGAGCGCCGGGCGCTGCGCGAGGTGCCCCACGGGCACGCCGACGCGGACGCTGCCGGCCTTCGGGGCGAGCTCGCCGAGCAGCACCTGCAGCAGCGTCGACTTGCCGCTGCCGTTCGGGCCCACGAGGGCCACCCGCTCCGGACCTCGGAGATGCAGGTCGAGCGCCGTGCCGACGCGCGGCAGCACGAGGCCGTCCGCGACCACCACGTCGCGACTCCGGGGGACCGCGGTGGCGGGCAGCTCGAGTCGCACCTCGCGGTCGTCCCGGACCCTCTCCTGCGCGGCGTCGAGCCGCGCTCTCGCCTGCTCGACGTGGTCCTCGTGCGCGCCGCGGAGGCGTCCCGCCGAGACCTGGGCCTGCATCCGTCGACCGTGCGCGATGATCTTCGGCACCCGCTTCTCGGCCTCGGCCTTGGCGGCGGTGCGCAAGCGGCGGTCCAGCTTGGTGCGGGCCTCCACGAGCTCGCGTTGCTGACGTCGGACGTCGACCCGCGCGTCTCGGACCGCGCGTTCAGCGGCGTCCTGCTCGGCCGCGAGCACGTCCTCGTAGACGGAGAACCCGCCGGTGACCGTACGGACGGTGCCGGCGTGCACCTCCACGATGCTGTCGACGTGCTCGAGGAACTCGCGGTCGTGGCTCGCCACGAGGGCCACGCCACCGAATCCGTGCAGCGCCTCGGCCAGGTGTGCACGGGCGCGACGATCGAGATTGTTCGTCGGCTCGTCGAGCAGGAGCACGTCCGGGCGGCGCAGGAGCCGAGCGGCCAGCGCCAGCAGCACCAGCTCGCCGCCCGAGAGGCTCGCGGCGTCGCGGTCGAGCCCGACCCGGGGGAGCCCGAGCCGGTCGAGCCAGGCGCGCGCCCGCTCCTCGACGTCCCAGTCGTCGCCGACGGCGTCGAAGTCGCGGGGGTCGGTGCTCCCAGCCTCGACGGCTCGCAGGGCCGTGAGGGTGTCGGCGACGTCGAGCACGTGCGCGACGCTGAGTCCGCGTACCGAGGGCACGGGGTCCTGCGGCAACAGCTCGACGGTGCCGCCGACCGCGACGACCCCCTCGGTGGGCGTCAGGTCGCCGGTGAGCAGCCGGAGCAGGGTCGACTTGCCGCTTCCGTTCGTGCCGACGAGGCCGTGGACGCCGGGTCCGAGGTCGAGGTCGACGTGGGCGAGCACGGTGGTGCCGTCGGGCCAGGTGTGGGTGAGGTGGTGCAGGGACAGGGTCGCGGACATGGGGCCTCCGGGGAGATCGCGGGCGGGCGGGGCTGCGTGAGCCGCGCGGGCGCGCGTCGTCAGGAGGTCACGACGGAAGGTCCTCGCAGGGACCGGGTGCTGCCGTGAAGGAGGTCGACGAGACGCGCTGACGTCGAAGGACGTGCGCTGGGCTCGGACCTCAGAGCTTCACGGTGGCGGATCACCTCGCGGGTAGGGGACCTCCAGGCTACTACCGTGCAGCCATGACCGCCAAGGCCTCCGACGTCCCCAGCACTGCCGCCCGCCTCGCGCTGGAGCCGCACCCGGAGGGCGGGTGGTACCGCCAGACGTGGCGCTCGCCGGTCGACGTGACGCTGCCCGATGGGCGCGTGAGACCCACCGCGACCCTGATCTGGTTCCTCCTGCCGGCCGGCGACTCCTCCGCCTGGCACCGGGTCGCGTCGGACGAGCTGTGGCTGGCCCACACGGGCGCGGTCGCCCTGGAGCTGGGCGGCTCCGGAGCCGTGCCGGAGGCCGTCGAGCGGCATGTGGTCGGGGTCGGCGCCACGCAGGTGTCGCAGCTGCTCGTGCCGGCGGGCGTCTGGCAGCGGACGCTTCCGGGCGAGCAGGAGGCGCTGGTGAGCTGCGTGGTCTCGCCCGGCTTCGACTTCGACGACTTCGCCCTGCACGAGGGCTGACCCGACGTCCTACGATCGGGGGCCATGGACGAGATCTGGTTCGACGAGCGCGACGACGCCGCGGAGCTCGTGAAGGCCCTCGAGGCCGAGGGCTACACGGTGACCGCCCGGGCCGAGGGCTTCGCGGGCGAGGACGACTCCGAGGACCGCGCCTGGGCGGTCGTCGTGGAGCCGTTCGACAAGCGCGTCGTCGACATGGTCGACGTGTACGGCGGCTGGCTCCCGGGCGACCCGCGTCGCGCCGACACCGCCCCGCCCGCGGTCCCCGACCTCCCCACCGCTCCCAAGCGCCTCAAGCGCGAGCAGTAGGACCGGCCCTTGCGTTCTGTGGACCTTCTGACGATCACCGCGGCGAGGACCGTCATCAGGTCCGCAGGACGCGTCAGGCGTCGAGGTGGGTGCGCAGGAAGTCGACCTGGAGCAGCTTGAGGTTCTCCGCGACGACCTCCTGCGGGGTCATGTGGGTGACGCCCGACAGCGGCAGCACCGTGTGCGCCCGGCCTGCGGCCAGCAGCGCCGAGGAGAGCCGCAGGGTGTGCGCGGCGACCACGTTGTCGTCGGCCAGCCCGTGGATGAGCATGAGCGGTCGCTCGAGCCGCTCGGCGAGGGGCAGCAGCGAGTTGCGGTCGTAGACGTCGGGCTGCTCGTCGGGGTGGCCCAGGTAGCGCTCGGTGTAGCAGGTGTCGTAGAGCCGCCACTCGGTCACGGGCGCGCCGGCGACGGCCGCGTGGAACACGTCGGGCCGGGCGAGCACCGCGAGCGCCGACAGGTAGCCGCCGTACGACCAGCCCGTGATGCCCACGCGCGAGGTGTCGACGTCGTCGGGCCAGCGCTCGGCGACGCCGGCGAGGGCGTCGACCTGGTCGTCGAGCGTCACCGTGGCGAAGGAGTCGAGCACCTCGCGCTCCCACGCCTTGCCGCGCCCGGGCGTGCCGCGACCGTCGGCGACGACGACGCAGAAGCCCTGGTCGGCCAGCCACTGGGCCTCGAGGAACATACGGGCCGACGCGAGCACGCGCTGGGCGTGCGGTCCGCCGTAGGGGTCCATGAGGACGGGCAGGCGACGCGACCCCGGCACGTGGTCGCGCGGGAACAGGACGGCGGCGCGCAGCTGCCGGGCGCCGACCGACACCATCGTCACCGCGGGGTCGAAGGGAGCGGGCTCGGCCACGACGCGCAGCTGCGACACGGCGTCGGAGCCGTCGCGGTGCACCGTGAACGTCGTGCCCACCGTGTCGAGCGCCGACCGGCTCACCACCGTGGTGCCACCGCCGACCGCGGCCCCGTGCACGGCCTGGCCCGACGTCAGCGGCTCGACGGAGCCGTCGAGGCCGACGCGCACGACCTGCACCTCGGTGGGCTCCTGCGACGCGGTCACGACGACGGCGTCGGGGTGGGTGCTGACGATGCCGCGCACCTGCCAGCCCCGCGGGCCGACCGGGGTCCCGTCGACGACGACCTGGCGCGCCTCCTCCCCCGCCGCCCCTGTCACGTCCTCGACGGAGACCAGCCGGCCACCGGCCGCGTACCGCGGCGCGCTCAGCACCTCGACCCACGCCTCGTCGGTGAGGGTGCGGAGGGTGCGCGTCGAGCCGTCGGCGATGTCGACCGCGAGCACCCCCGCGGTGCGCTGGTCGCGGGTGAGGACCTGCAGCACGGGTGCGCCGTGCTCGGTCCAGGTGACCGAGGCCAGGTACTCGAACCGCTCGTGGTCCCATCCGACCTCCGTGCGCTGACCGTCGAGCGTGACGTGCCAGAGGGTGACGTCGCTGTTGGCGGTGCCGGCGGCCGGGTAGCGCTGCTCGACCGGCGCGCGGTCGGGGTGCTCGGGGTCGGCCACGTGCCAGGTCGCGACCGGGGCGTCGTCGTACCGCTCGACGAGCAGCGACTCGCCGTCCGGCGCCCACCAGAACCCGCGGAAGCGGCCCATCTCCTCGGCGGCGATGAACTCGGCCTGCCCCCACACCTGCGTCGGGGTGTCCGGCGTGGCCAGGGCCGTGTCGGCCGGCTCGGTGCTCGACGCGCCTCCCGGCAGGTCGACGACGCGCAGTGCTCCGTCGGCCGCGTAGGCCACGCGTCGACCGGTCGGGTCGACCCGCGGGTCGATCACGCCGTCGACAGTCGGCAGCTCGTGCACCTCGCCGGACGCCAGCTCGACCGCCCAGGCGCGACCCGAGAGCGCGAACGACGCCCAGCGTCCCGCCGTGTCGGTCGCGTACCCGACGACGCCCGCACCCTGCTCGCGCGAGCGCTCCCGCCGGGCCCGCTCCGCCGCCGACAGCTGCTCGCCGTCGGCCAGCAGCGCCGCGGGGTCGACGAGCACGCGCTCCTCGCCCGTCGCGACGTCGTGCGCCCACAGCGCACCGGTGCGCGAGACGCCGTCGGCGGTGCGCACGAACCACACGGTCGAACCGTCCGGCGAGACGGTGAGGTCGCGCGGGATGCCGAGGGTGAACCGGGCGGTGCGGGCGGCGAGGCGAGGGTAGGAGACGCTCATGCGCCCATCCCATCATCCGGACCGTCGGGGGCCGGCATCACCCGCTCGCCTCGCCCGACCGTCGGGGGCCCGGCCCTCGTCTCCTGCTCGTCCACGCCCATCCCGACGACGAGACCATCAACAACGGCGCCACGATGGCGAAGTACGTGAGCGAGGGCGCGCACGTCACGCTGGTCACCTGCACGCTGGGCGAGATGGGCGAGATCCTCGTGCCCGAGCTCGAGCACCTGGCCGCCGACCGCGACGACGCGCTCGGCGAGCACCGGCTCACCGAGCTGACCGAGGCGATGCGGCTGCTGGGCGTCACGGACTTCCGGCGGCTCGGCGGCGACGGCCGGTTCCGCGACTCCGGCATGAAGTGGGGCGACGACGGCAACGCCACGGCCGCCGACGACATCCACGAGAACGCCTTCTGGCACGCCGACCTGCTCGAGGCGACGAACGAGCTGGTCGCCGTGATCCGCGAGGTCCGTCCCCAGGTGCTGGTGACCTACGACGACTTCGGCAACTACGGCCACCCCGACCACGTGCAGGCGCACCGCGTCGCGCACTACGCCGTCGCGCTCGCCGCGGCCCGCTCCTACCGCCACGACCTCGGCGACGCGTGGGACGTCGCCAAGGTCTACTGGACGGCGATGTCGGCCCGGGCGATGCGCGAGGGCATCAAGGAGATCCGCGAGGCCGGCGACCTGCAGTTCATGGAGGGGCTCGACCCCGACCACCTGCCACCCTTCGCCATCGACGACGACGACCTCGACGCCGAGATCGACGGCAGCCCGTGGGTCGACGCGAAGCTCGACGCCATGCGTGCCCACGCCACGCAGATCTCGGTCGACGGGCCGTTCTTCGCCCTCTCCAACGACGTGGCGTTCCGCGCGTGGGGCACCGAGCACTACCGCCTGGTCAAGGGTGTCGCGGCACCCGTGCCCGGCACGTCGTTCGAGGACGACCTCTTCGCCGGCACGGGCGTGTGAGCGTGCGGGCGGTCCTCGCCCGCGCCGGCGTGCTGCTGCTGGGCGCGTGGGTCGGTGCGCTCGGTGCCGTCGTGCACCGCATGACGGTGGACGTGGGCGGCCTCGACGTCCCGTGGGGGCTCGTGCTCGCGCTCGTGGCCACGCTGGCCACGGCCGTCGCGTGCGACGGCCTGGTGCGGGTCGGTGCGGCGTGGTTCGGCTTCGGCTGGACCCTCGTCCTGCTGCTCCAGCAGGTGCAGTCGACGGGCTCCTACCTGGTGGCCTCGGACACCCTGGGGTGGACCTTCACGATCGGCGGACTGGGGCTCTGCGCAGCCGCGGTCGTGGTCGCGCCTCGCCTCGCCAGGTGAGCGCGGTGCGGGGCCGCCGGGGTCGCTCCGTCATCATGGGAGGAATGCGACCAGCGCCGACGGGCGTGACGCAGGGGTCGATCCTCTGTTGTACTACCGGTCGCACGGGGCACGATCGCGCGATCGTCGCCGCAGAGCCGACCACCCGAGGGAGCCAGGCATGAACGACGAGCGACCGGAGTCGCCCGACGTGGAGGGTACCGACGAGGGACACCTCGACGAGACCGTCTCCGACGCCGACGTCGAGCCGGTGGTCGAGTCCGACGAGCTCGACCTCGACGACGCCCCGACCCAGAGCTGGTCGCTCGCCGACCACGACGCCCCCCGGGCTGGGGGCGAGCGGTCCGGGGACGAGGGGTCCGAGGGCGAGTGGACCGAGGACGAGGCGGAGGTCGCCGAGTCGTCAGCGCCGGCCGAGGCCTTCGAGGACGTCGACGACGCTACGCAGGACGACGCATCGCTCGCGGCGGCACCCCCGCCGCACGCGGTGGACCCCGACGGCTGGTCCGACGAGCCCCCGACCGGCGACGGCGACGCCGGCTACCCGGGCGACGAGGGATCCGGGCGGCACTGGGGACGCTGGGCGCTCGTCGCCGTCGTCGTCCTGCTGGGCGGTCTCTACGTCGGTGGCTACCTGCTCACCGGCAGCCGGCTCGCCGCCGGCACCACCATCGGCGGCGTCGACGTCGGCGGCATGTCGCCCGCCGGCGCACGCTCGACGCTGGAGAAGGAGCTGGGCCCGAAGCAGGACGACCCGGTCGTCCTGGTCCACGGCGACGAGCGCTTCGAGGTCACGCCGTCCGACGCCGGTCTCGCGCTCGACGTCGACGCCTCCGTCGACTCCGCAGGCGGTGCGCGCAGCTGGGACCCACGCGACATGGTCGCGCTCGTGGTCGGCAGCCGCAACCGCGCCCCCGTGCTCGACGTCGACGAGAAGGCGCTGCGGTCGGCCGTCCAGGGCATCGGCGAGGCCGTCGACGTGCCCGTCACCGAGGCCCTCATCACCTTCCCGAACGCCACGCCGCGGACGCGCCAGCCCAAGGACGGGCTCACCATCCGCACCGCCGACACGGCGCAGCTCATCCAGGACGAGTACCTGGTGCAGGACGAGCCGGCCAAGGTCCCGACGGCCGCGGTCGAGCCCGCCGTCGACGTCGCAGGCCTGCGCGAGGCGGTCTCCTCGATCGCCCGGCCGGCCGTCGCGGCACCGGTGACCATCCGGGTCGGCCGGCAGAAGGTCGAGCTGCCCGTGACCGCCTACGCGCCGGCCCTGCGCGTCGAGCCCGTCGACGGCGCGATGACCCCGGTCATCGACCCGGAGCGGCTCGCCGAGCCCCTCACCGACGCCACCACCGGCATCGGGCGCAAGGCGGTCGACGCCACGGTGGAGATCCGTGGCGAGCGCCCCGTGGTCGTGCCGGGCAAGGAGGGCATCGGCCTGCAGCCGAAGGAGATGGCCGAGAAGCTCGTGCCGGTGCTCACGCGCAGCGGAGCCGAGCGCGCCGTCACGGTCGAGGCCAAGGTCGTCGAGCCGGAGTTCACGACCGAGGACGCCAAGGCCCTGCGCATCACCGAGAAGGTCAGCGAGTTCACCACCGAGTACCCGCACGCCGAGTACCGCAACATCAACCAGGGCCGAGCCGCGCAGCTGCTGGACGGCACCATCGTCGAGCCGGGGGAGACGTTCTCCTTCAACGACACCGTGGGCGAGCGGACGGCGGCGAACGGCTTCACCAGCGGCTCGGTCATCAACGGCGGTCGCTTCCGCGACGAGCTCGGCGGTGGTGTGTCGCAGGTGGTCACCACCACCTACAACGCCGCCTTCTTCGCCGGGCTCGACGACGTGGAGCACCACCCGCACGCGTTCTACATCGACCGCTACCCGGTGGGCCGTGAGGCGACCGTCTACTTCGGGTCGCTCGACCTGCGTTTCCGCAACAACCTCAAGAGCGGCGTGCTCATCCGCTCGTTCGTGCAGCCGAGCTCGCCCGGCGGCGTCGGCCGCACGACGGTGCAGATCTGGGGCACGAAGGAGTTCGACGTCGAGGCGGGCCAGTCCGAGCGACGCAACTTCCGCACCGGCCAGACGCGCTACGACGACTCGGCCTCCTGCGCACCCCAGGGTGCGTTGCCCGGCTTCGACATCGACATCTACCGCACCCTGCGCAAGGACGGTCGCGTCGTGAAGCGCGAGACCGACACCGCCGTCTACCAGGCGGCCGACCGCATCATCTGCGGCAAGAAGCCGGAGCCGAAGAAGGACGACGACTGAGACCCGCCTGACGGGTCGCGGCGACGCCCGAGCGAGAGGCGCCGCCGCCCGCTCGGTCAGGCGAGGCCGAGGGCCGTCGCGAGGTCGGAGCGCAGCGCCTCCAGGGTGGCGTCGGCCTGCTCGCGCGACACCTCGACGGAGTCCTGCACCGACACGACGACCTCGATGTAGCACTTGAGCTTGGGCTCAGTGCCCGACGGGCGGCAGATGATGCGCGCCGAGTCGATCGCGGGTCCGTGCGGGGCGGCCTCCGTCGCCGGCGGCAGAGCCAGGGCGAGGCGGATCCCGTCGGTGGGCGGGAGGCCCGCGTACCCGTCGGCGAGGTCGTCGACGGCCGTCACCTCCAGGCCGCCCAGCAGTCGCGGCGGCGTGGTGCGCAGCGTGCTCATGGCGTCGGCGATGATCGACAGGTCGTCGACGCGCACCGACAGCTGGCCGGTCGCGTGCAGACCGTGCTCGCGGTAGAGGTCGTCGAGCAGGTCGAGGAGCGTGCGCCCCTCGGCCTTCAGCTCCGCCGCCAGCTCAAGCACCGCGAGGATCGCGGACACGCCGTCCTTGTCGCGCGCGACGTGCGGGGCCACGCTGTAGCCCAGCGCCTCCTCGTAGCCGAACGCGAGGTCGCCGATCTTGCCGAGCCACTTGAAGCCGGTGAGGGTCTGCTGCCAGCGTCGGTCGTGCGCCTCGGCCTGGCGGCCGAGCATGTCGGAGGAGACGATCGACGAGCCGTACGTGCCGTCCACGCCGCGGCGCAGCAGCAGCTCGGCCAGGAGCACTCCCGTCTGGTCGCCCGTGAGCATCCGGAACGCCTCACCATCCCTGACCCCCACGGCGCAACGGTCGGCGTCGGGGTCGTTGGCGACGATGACGTCGGCCTCGACCTCCGCCGCGAGCTTCAGCGCGAGGTCCATCGCGCCCGGCTCCTCGGGGTTCGGGAACGCGACGGTGGGGAAGTCGGGATCGGGGTCGCCCTGCTCGGGCACCACGTGCAGGGCGGGGAACCCGGTGCGTCGCACGACCTCGACGAGGGTGTCGCGTCCGACGCCGTGCATCGGCGTGTACACGGCGACGACGTCGCGTGGGCCGTCGTGCGCGAGGTCGACGACGGCCTGCACGTAGGCCTCGGCCACGTCGGGGCCGCAGACGGTGTAGTCGTCGCTGCGGGGCAGCTCGTCGACCCGGCCGACCTCGTCGATGAGCGCGGAGATGTCGGTGTCGGCCGGCGGCACGATCTGGCTGGAGTCGCCAAGGTAGACCTTGTAGCCGTTGTCCTGCGGGGGGTTGTGCGACGCCGTCACCATGACGCCGGCCGAGCAGCCGAGGTGCAGGATGGCGTGGGCGAGCACCGGCGTCGGCAGGTGCACGGGCAGCAGGTAGGCGCGCACGCCCGCCGCCTGCATGATCTCGGCGGTGTCGCGGGCGAACACGTCGGAGTTGTGCCGCGCGTCGTACCCCACGACCACCGACGGCTCCCCGTCGACCTCACGGCGCAGGTACGCGGCGAGACCTGCGGCGGCCTTGGCGACGATGACGCGGTTCATCCGGTTCGGACCGCCGCCGAGGGCGCCGCGCAGCCCGGCGGTGCCGAACTGCAGACGGCTGCCGAAGCGGTCCTCGAGCGCCGCGGTGTCGTCGGCGTCGACGAGGGCCTGCAGCTCGGCTCGGGTCTGCGGGTCGGGGTCCTGGCTGATCCAGTCGAGTGCGAGGTCGACGACGGACATGGGTGCTCCTCGGGGCGTGGGTGGCCGGTCAGGCTCAGATGCGGGGGATGACGTCGGCGAGCAGGGCGCCCATGCGGCTCGCGGCCGCCTTCCCGGCCTCGAGCACCTCCTCGTGGTTCAGGGGTTCGCCGGAGATGCCCGCGGCGAGGTTGGTCACCAACGACAGGCCGAGCACCTCGAGGCCGGCCTCACGGGCCGCGATGGCCTCGAGCGTGGTCGACATGCCCACCAGGGTTCCCCCGATCGCGCGGACCATCCCGATCTCGGCCGGCGTCTCGTAGTGCGGTCCAGGGAACTGCACGTAGACCCCCTCGTCGAGCGACGGGTCGACCTCGCGGCAGAGGGCGCGCAGGCGGCTCGAGTACAGGTCGGTCAGGTCGACGAAGTTCGCGCCCTCGATGGGGGAGGTGGCCGTCAGGTTGATGTGGTCGCTGATCAGCACGGGGGTGCCGGGGGTCCAGCGCGGGTCGAGCCCGCCGCAGCCGTTGGTGAGCACGACCGTGCGCACGCCCGCGGCCGCTGCGGTGCGGACGCCGTGCACGACGGCGGCCACGCCCTTGCCCTCGTAGAAGTGGGTCCGGCCCAGGAACACCAGGGCGCGACGCTCGCCCACCTGCACCGAGCGGACGGTCCCGCCGTGGCCCGCGACCGCCGGGGCGCTGAAGCCGGGCAGGTCCGCGAGCGCGATCTCGTGGTCGGGGGTGCCGAGCGCGTCGGCGGCGGGCAGCCAGCCCGAGCCCATGACGAGGGCGACGTCGTGGGCCGCCCCTCCGGTGCGTTCGGCCAGGGCATCCGCGGCGGCGCGGGCGAGGTCTGCGGTGGTCACCGTCCCACCCTACGAGACGTCGCGGTCGGGGCATCCGCGGCCGGCCGCGCACCGGACGCCCGGCGTTCCAGGCGCGAGCGACGTCCGCGCCGCAAAAAACTGATGACTACCAGGGTCTAGTCCCAAAGGACTAGTTCGGTGTAGTCTCCTGCTACCAGGACGACCACGGAAGGAACCACGGTGTCGACGAACCGCACGCGCTCCATGATCGCCTCAGCCGGTGCCGCCGCCCTGTTCACGATGGCTCCGGCCGCCGCGAACGCGACCGTCCAGGGAATCCAGCCGCTCGGCCAGGGCATCCAGCCCCTGGGTGAGGGCATCCAGCCGCTCGACGACACCGCCGGCATCCAGCCGCTGGTCGCGGGACTGGTGCCCGACGCCGGCTGACACGACGTCCGACCTGTCGGGGGACGGGTCGGCGGTGGAGCATCTCGGGGGGATGGTCCATCACACACGACGAGACCCTGGCCGTTCGGGGGGATGGCCAGGGTCTCGTCGCGTGCGGGTCAGTTGAACTCGGCCGGGTCCGGGCCGGTGCGCTCGTCGCGGTTGATCGCGCTGATGCGCTGCAGCTCCTCGTCGGAGAGCGTGAGCTCGGTGGCGGCGAAGTTCTCGGCGATGCGCGACGGCGTCACCGACTTCGGGAAGACCACGTTGTCGAGGGCGAGGTGCCACGCCAGCACGACCTGGCCCGGCGTCGCGTCGTGCGTCTGCGCGATCTCCACGACCGCGGACTCGTCGAGCACCCCGCCCTGGGCCAGCGGGCTCCACGCCTCGGTCACGATGTCGTGCTCGGCGTGGTAGGCGCGCAGCACGTCCTGCGTGAGGGCCGGGTGCAGCTCGATCTGGTTGACCACCGGGGTGGTGAGTCCCTCGTCGGCGAGGCGCTGCAGGTCCTGCACGCGGAAGTTCGAGACGCCGATCGAGTGCACGCGCCCGTCGGCCTTGAGCTGCTCGAAGGCCTTCCACGTGTCGACGTAGGTGTCGTGCGCGGGCGTCGGCCAGTGGATCAGGTAGAGGTCGAGCGTGTCGATGCCGAGGCGGCCCATGCTGGCGTCGAAGGCGCGCAGCGTGGACTCGTGACCCTGGTCCTCGTTCCACAGCTTCGTGGTCACGTAGACCTCGTCGGCGAGGCCCGTGGCCTTCAGGGCGGCGCCGACGCCCTCCTCGTTGCCGTAGATCCGGGCGGTGTCGATGTGGCGGTAGCCGACCTCGAGCGCCTGCTCGACGGCCGCCTGGGTGTCGGCGGGGTCGATCTGGAACACGCCGAAACCGACCTGCGGGATCGTCGTGCCGTCGTTGAGTGCGATGTCGCGTACGGTCATGTCTTCCACCGTAGGGGCCTGCTGGTGATGCGCAGCCCGAGCCGCGACGACGACGACGGCGCCCGCCCCGACGTGGTCGGGGCGGGCGCCGTGTGCTCGCGCGGGGCGTGGGGTCAGCGGTCGGCCCAGGCCGGGTTCCAGCCGTCGACCTCGTCGGCCTTGCGCTCGGACGGACCGACGTAGATCGACGAGGGACGGATGAGCCGGCCCTTCTTGTACTGCTCGAGGATGTGCGCGCTCCAGCCGGCCGTGCGGGCCGACGTGAACATCGCGGTGAACATGTTCGGGGGGACCTCGGCGAAGTCGAGGACGATGGCCGCCCAGAACTCGACGTTGGTCTCGAGCACGCGGTCGGGGCGACGGGCGCGCAGCTCGGCCAGAGCGGCCTGCTCGAGGGCCTCGGCGACCTCGGCGCGCGGCGCGTTCAGCTCCTTGGCCGTGCGGCGCAGGGTGCGGGCACGGGGGTCCTCGGCGCGGTACACGCGGTGCCCGAAGCCCATGAGGCGCTCGCCGGAGTCGAGGAGCTGCTTGACGTAGCCCTCGGCGTCGCCGGACTTCTCGACCTGCTCGATCATGTGCAGCACGCGCGAGGGCGCGCCGCCGTGCAGCGGTCCCGACATGGCGCCCACCGCGCCCGAGAGCGCGGCGGCGACGTCGGCGCCGGTGGAGGCGATCACGCGTGCGGTGAAGGTGGAGGCGTTCATGCCGTGCTCGGCGGCCGACACGAGGTAGGCGTCGATGGCCTTGGCGTGGTCGGGGTTGACCTCGCCGCGCCAGCGCATGAGCATGCGCTCGACGATCGTCTCCTGCTCGTCGATGACCGCCTGGGGCACCATCGGCAGGCCGACGCCGCGCGCCGCCTGGGCGACGTACGACAGGATCATGACGGCGGTGCGGGAGAGGTCCTCGCGGACCTGCTCGGGGGTCTGGATGTCGTACAGCTGGCGCAGGCCCCAGGCCGGCGCGGTGAGCGCGATGGCGCTCTGCACGTCGGCGCGGATGTCGCCGGAGTGGACGGGGATGGGGAACGGCTCGGCGGGCGGCAGGCCCGGCTCGTAGTGGCCGTCGACGAGGAGTCCCCAGATCTTCTCGAACGGCACGCGACCGACGAGGTCGTCGATGTCGACGCCGCGGTACCGCAGCGCGGACCCTTCCTTGTCGGGCTCGGCGATCTCGCTCTCGAACGCGACGACTCCCTCGAGCCCGTGGTGCACCTGTACGTCATCAGCCATGTCTGCATTCTGCCCTGAGCCATGAGCACCCGGCACGGCGAGTCCTGCTGGCTGGTCCGGGCGGCGCTAGCGTGAGCCGCATGGAGCGTCCGATCGACCACGACCGTCTGGCGGCGATGCGCAGCGAGTACGAGGAGGGCGGGCTCGACGAGGCGCAGGCGGGCGACGACCCGTTCGACCTGCTGACCCGGTGGCTGCGGGACGCCGTCGACGCGGGCGTGCCGGAGCCGAACGCGATGGCGCTCGGCACCGCCACCCTCGACGGTCGCCCGTCGGTGCGGATCGTCCTCATGAAGGGCCTGGACGAGCGCGGCGTCACGTTCTTCACGCACTACACGTCGCGCAAGGGCAGCGAGCTCGAGGCGAACCCGCGGGCGGCCGCCACCTTGCTGTGGCACCCCGTGCAGCGCCAGGTGCGGTTGGAGGGGTCCGTGCAGCGTCTGCCGGCGGCCGAGAGCGACGCCTACTTCGCGAGCCGACCGCACGGCGCCCAGGTCGGCGCCGTCGGGTCCCACCAGTCCCGACCCGTCACCGACCGGCGTGCCCTCGAGGCCCAGGTCCGGGCCGCGGAGGACGCGGCGGGCGACGGCGAGGTGCCGCGACCGTCGACCTGGGGCGGCTACCTCCTGGTTCCGGAGACCATCGAGTTCTGGCACGGTCGACGCAACCGCGTGCACGACCGGCTGCTGTACCGCCGCGACGTGGGGGGATGGGAACGCGTGCGGCTCCAGCCGTAGTGATCGGGACGACGCACAGCCGTCAGAGGTAGAGCGCCGCCGCGGCGAGGGCGGGCAGCAGGCCGAGCAGGGTCCACGGCGACACGGGGGAGAGGCGGTGGACGAGGCGCCCGGCGGACACCGCGGCCATGCCGAGGGCCGCCATCACGCCGACGAGCACCAGCGCCGCGTCGTGCCGCTCGTCGGCGAGCATTGCGACCGCGGCGGTGAGGGCACCGAGCGGGAAGCACGAGACGGCGAGCACCAGCAGGCTGATGATCCACTGCTGCACCTTCTGCGTCGACATCGGTGCGCGGGCCATGAGGGCATCCTGCCAACCGGCAGGTCCGGGGCATGCGTCAGGATCGTTGCGTGAGTCGACTGTCCGGGGTGCTGACCGACGTGCGCCCGCTGCGGGCCTCCCCGGCGTACCGACGGCTCTGGATCGGCCAGACCGTGTCGGCCTTCGGCCAGCAGATGACGATCGTCGCGATCGCCTTCGAGGTCTACTCGCTCACCCGCTCGTCGTTCTCCGTCGGTCTGATCGGGCTCGCCGGGCTGCTGCCCCTGGTGCTCGGCGGTCTCTACGGCGGCGCGCTCTCCGACGCCTTCGACCGACGCCGGGTGGCGCTGTTCTCGGCGCTCGGGCTGTGGCTGTGCTCGATGGCGCTGGTGGCGCACAGCCTCGCCGGCATCGACTCCGTGGGATTCCTCTACGGGCTGGTGGCCGTGCAGTCGGCGCTGTTCGCGGTGAACCAGCCCGCCCGCTCGGCGATGCTGCCGCGACTGCTCCCGGCCGAGCTGCTGCCGGCGGCGAACGCGCTGGGCATGGCGGCCACGAACCTCTCCTTCACGGCCGGCCCGCTGCTCGGCGGCGTCCTCATCGCGTGGAAGGGCGTCGACGCCGCCTACGTGGTCGACGTCGTGCTGTTCGTCGCCGCGCTGTACTCGTTGTCGCGGCTCCCGGCCATGCCCCCGACGTCGCAGCAGGGCTCGCCCGGCCTGCGGTCGGTGGTCGAGGGGCTGCGCTTCCTCGGCACCGCGCCGAACGTGCGCATGACGTTCGTCGTCGACCTGTTCGCCATGGTGCTGGCGCAGCCGAGGGCGCTGTTCCCGGCGCTCGCCGTCACCGTGTTCGCCACGGGGCCGGAGACCTTGGGGCTGCTGCAGGCGGCGCCTGGGATCGGTGCCGTGGCCGCGTTCCTCGTCTCCGGCTGGGTCAGCCGGGTCCATCGCCACGGCGTGGCCGTCGTCGCGGCGGTGTGCGTGTACGGCACGGTCGTGGCCCTGGCCGGCGTCTCGGTGTTCTCCGGCGCCTCGCTGCTGTGGCTGTGCGTGCTGATGCTGGCCTGCTCCGGTGCGGCCGACATGGTCAGCGCGGCGTACCGGTCGACCATCCTGCAGACCGCCGCCCCCGACGAGATGCGCGGTCGGATGCAGGGGGTGTTCATCGTCGTCGTCGCCGGTGGGCCGCGACTCGGCGACTTCGTGATGGGCTCGCTCGCCGGTCTGGCCGGCGAGGCGTGGGCGATGACCGTCGGCGGAGCGCTCTGCGTGGCCGCGACGGCGTGGTTCGGGCTGCGGTCGCGAGGCTTCCGCGCCTACGACGCGCGCAACCCCACCCCCTGAACAGCGGAGCGGAGGTTCCGTCAGGTGGGCTTGGGGCTGGAGCTACTGGGCTTGACGTACCGGCCCGAGACGACGGACCGGGTTGCAGACGACGAGGAACGACGTGTTCCCTCGATGGAGCGAATCGTTCCCATCGCACGCTCAGTGGTCTTGATCTTCCGGGCCATGTCAGGTTCCTCCGTCGCCAGCGTATCGCGCTCTCACCATGGTGTACCCCGAGCCTCCGACACAAGCCAGGCCCAGCACTGGATCGCCAGGGACGTGGCAGCAACGGCAGAACCGCTCCACCACAGCACGTCTGTGAAGGGCGAGTGCAGGACTCCTACGAGGCTTGCCGCCCCGGCGAGCAGGAGAACGATGCAGACGACCGTCAACAAGCGCAACGGCCACCACAGGTGCGAGAGCACGGCGTTCTCGCTCGGTCGTGAGAGCGCCAGCGAGTACGCCGCAGGAATGATGAGGAGCACGGCACCAGCGCCGTCGCTACTGGTCAGGAGAGCCTCGTGCGCGCCGGGCAGCAGTCGTTCGAGAGCGAAGACCACGGTCGTGAAAGCAGTGGTGAAGAGAGCAACTGACCTCATTCCCCCGCGGGGAACCATGAGGCTCAAGACTGCCTTCTCCTGTGGCGAGACGTCGTAGGACTCGACTGTGTGTCCTATCAACCCGACCTGATCGTCTTCACGGAACGGTGAGTGGCCCGCTCCCATCGGTAGTGACATGTGAGAGATCAGCATCCCCGGTACCGCATGGACCTCCAAGTGGTACGACGCCGCGTCCGAGGCGCCGCCGACGTCCAACTGCAGAGGTAACGCTCTCAGCCCCAGCCCCACCTGGAAGCGCTCCACGAGCGTTGGTAGCTCGTCCGGAAGATCGATCTGCCAGTGCGACGAGTACTTCACGATCTGCCTCTGACAAGAATCGACGGGCAGGAGGGTGATGAGCAGAAAGTTTCGAGCCAAGTCTTGGGCGAGGTTCCTCGTGTCCCGGTCCAGACGCTCGGCCTCGAGCACGCTGGCACCTTGAACCGTGCCGTCGACGAGGTCGTCCGCAATCTTGGCTGCTTCCGCAGCGGGGCTGTGAACCACGTCGTACAGAGCCTGGAGGATGTCAGGTCCCAGATCATGGCCGAGGTCGACCCTGAAGCGTTCTGCGAGGACCGACCAGGCTACGAAGCCGTCGTCGGTGCGCCCCAGAACAGTCAACGGACGTCCGTCCTGGTCCTGCAGGTCGAAATCTCTGAGCGGTCGCTTCTCCAGCATCGTCAAGGGCACGATGCGCCACGTCGGCTGCTCGGCGTCGCCTCCGACGGTTGCATCTCCGTAGGGCGTGAAGTCCAGCGAGACCCGCCGCCGCCCGAGCTCTCCTTCGAGCAGGCGCAGGCTTTCAACCTTCCTGTGCTTCCAGGAGGACCCGACTGCGAGCGCGGCGGCGACCTTCGACCCGAGCTCGTAGTCGGGCCTTGCCATGTCGGGGAACAAGACATGTGCACTCGCACCTACGGTCATCCGGTCAGCGTCGCAGATCCCGCTGACAACGTGCGGACGCGACCGTTGCGGTCGGAGTTCTGTGCGGTGGGAGAGCTGCTCTCAGGAGAAGCGGGCGAGGTCGATCTCGATCCACACCTGCTCGGCGCGACCGAGCAGCTCGCCGTCGGTGGTGTGCAGGGCGGTGGCGGTGCGGAACTTGCGACCGTCGCGCTCGCGCAGCAGACCGGACGCGACCAGCGGCTCGCCCGCGGCCGGACGGCGCAGCACGTGCGCCGTCATGCGGCCGAGCACCATCGCCTGAGCGGTGAAGTCGGCGGCCCAGCCGCCCGGGCAGTCCAGCGCCGCCCAGGTGGTCGGCACGTCGAGCAGCCCGTCGTCGCCGGCCACGCCCGGGTCGGGCGTCCAGGTGCCTGCGGTGCGCCGGCCGTCGCCCACCGGTCCGGTGAACAGCCGCAGGCCGTCGCCGGCCTCCCGGGCCGTGCCGCAGGTGAAGCACCGGTCGAACGGGTGCAGCGTGAAGCCGGGGTAGGACGCCACGCCGGCCTCGGCCTCCTCGGCCGACGGCGCGGGCAGGGGGTCGTGCTCGAACGCACCGGCCGACGCCTGCCCGATCAGCGCCCCGCCCGCCGTCACGAGCCGGACCTCGTCGGGGTGCTCCTCCCACGTGAGCGGCACCTCGAGCGGCGGGGGCTGGCGCAGCGTGGCCGTCACGACCTCGTCGCCGTGCCGCTGGGTCTGCTCGTGGGCGAGCAGCCCGCTGACCCACCCTCCGTTGCCGGAGTGCTCGGGGCCGTTGAACCTGCGGGGGATCGTGGTCACTGATCCACCGTAACCAGGCGCGGACCGTCCGCGACGGATCAGGACCGGAGCGCCTCGTACCGACGCAGCGACTCCTGGCGCTCCTCGGCGTGGTCGACGATGGGGGCGGGGTAGTCGGCCGGCGGCTCGTCCAGCCTCCACGGCTCGTGGACGAACTTTCTTGGCACGTCTTGCAGCTCCGGCACCCAGCGTCGGACGTAGGTCCCGTCGGGATCGAACTTCTTGCCCTGCGACGTCGGGTTGAAGATGCGGAAGTACGGCGACGCGTCGGTGCCGCAGCCCGCGACCCACTGCCAGCCGTGCTGGTTCGACGGCGGGTCGGCGTCGACGAGCAGGTCGAGGAAGTGGTCGGCGCCCACGGTCCACTCCAGGTGCAGGTCCTTCACGAGGAAGCTGGCGACGATCATGCGCACCCGGTTGTGCATCCAGCCCTCGGCGAGCAGCTGGCGCATGCCGGCGTCGACGATCGGGAACCCGGTGCGTCCGTCCTTCCACGCCTGCAGGTCCTCGCCCGGCTCGTCGTAGTCCATCGCCTCGAACCGCTTGTCGTAGTAGCCGGCGAGCGTGTCGGGTCGGTGGTGCACGACGTCGGCGTAGAACTCGCGGAACGCGAGCTCGCGCGCATACGCCTCCGCCCCCTTGCTGCCTCGCTCGGCGAGGTCGGCGAGCATCGTGCGCGGGTGGATCGTCCCCCACTTCAGGTGCACCGACATGCGCGACGTCGCGTCGCGCCCGGGCAGGTCGCGCAGGTCGTCGTACTCGTCGACCTGGTCGAGGTACTCGCGCCAGCGACGCCGGGCGGCGTCCTCGCCCAGCGGCGGGAGCGCGACGCCGTCGGGCGGGTCGACGTCGGGGATCTGCTTGGTGCGCACGTCGGCGCGGATCCACGGCACCGACCGCACGCCGGGAGCGGGCGCGCGCCACCCGTGCTGCCGCCAGGCGCGGTAGAACGGCGTGAAGACGCGGTACGGGCTGCCGTCGTCCTTCGTGACCCGCCCCGGCGCGACGGCGTACGACGAGCCCGTGCGCACGAGGGCGACGTCGTCGTCGGCGAGCGCCTTCTCGACCCGGTCGTCACGGTCCTTCTCGTACGGGCCGTAGTCGGCGGCCACGTGCACGCTCGTCGCCCCGACCGCCCGGGCGACGCGGGGCACCGCCTCCCACGGCTTGCCGTGCACGACCGTGAGCCCGCCGACGCGCTCGTCGAGGTCGCGCAGGAGCGCCATGAGGTAGGCCAGGCGGGTCCGACCGTTCGGTCCCCAGTAGTGGTCGTCGAGCACGAACATCGGCACGACCCCGTCCGGGCCCGCCTCGATCGCCTCGCGGAGCGCGGGGTTGTCGTTCAGCCGGAAGTCGGAGCGGAAGCAGATCACGGAGGTCGACACGGTTCTCATCCTCACGCGTGCACGGGCTGTCTGCACGCCATGGAACAATGGGCGCGTGAGCGAGCTGATCGACACCACCGAGATGTACCTGCGCACCGTCTTCGAGCTGGAGGAGGAGGGCATCGTCCCCCTGCGCGCGCGCATCGCCGAGCGTCTGCACCAGAGCGGCCCGACGGTCAGCCAGACCGTCGCCCGCATGGAGCGCGACGGCCTGCTCACCGTCGAGGGCGACCGTCACCTCGAGCTGTCCGACAAGGGCCGCGCCCTCGCCACCCGCGTCATGCGCAAGCACCGCCTCGCGGAGCGTCTGCTCACCGACATCATCGGTCTGGAGATCGAGTTCGTGCACGAGGAGGCGTGCCGCTGGGAGCACGTCATGTCCGAGCAGGTCGAGCGCCGCCTGGTCGAGCTGCTCGAGCACCCCACGGAGTCGCCGTACGGCAACCCAATCCCGGGCCTGGACGAGCTCGGCGAGACCGTCGACCCCTCCCTGTTCCTGCACGGCGTGGAGCCGCTCACCCGTGCGGTCCGCGGTGGCGACGAGCCGGTCCGCCGGATCGTGCGTCGCATCGCCGAGGAGCTGCAGAAGGACACCGAGGTCATGTCGGTGCTGCGCCGGGTCGGCGCGCTGCCCGGCAACGACGTCCTCGTCTCGCGCGGTCACGACGGCGTCGTCGTCGCCCGCCAGGGCGAGACCGCCGAGGTCGACGCCGACGCCGCGGTGCACATCTTCGTCAGCGAGTAGCCGCCCCGGGCCTGGCCCGCACGGTCAAGCCCTACGACGACGCGACGCTCAGGCGTTCGCGCGCCGCAAGGCCTCCTCGACACCGGTCGGGCCGCCCTCGGGCGGGCCCACGAGCGTCTCGAGGTCGCGCTCGGTGCACACCATGTCGAGGCTGAGGCTGTGCACGAGGGCCGCGTTCAGCGAGCTCGACCCGGGCGCGAGCGTGCCGACGACCAGGCTGAACGTGTGCGGCAGCAGCACGGGGAACAGCAGCGTCGGAGGACGACGACGGCCCGACGCGTGCGCGTGCGCCTCCAGCAGCTCCCGGTAGCTCATGACGTCGGGACCACCCACGTCGAAGCCTCGGTTCACGTCGTCGTCGAGGTCGGTGACGGCGACGAGGTAGTGCAGCAGGTCGTCGAGCGCGACCGGCTGCATGTGCCGGCGCAGCCACGTCGGCCCGACCACCACGGGCAGCAGCCGGGTCGCGACCTCCATGAGGTCGAACGACGCCGACCCGCGTCCGATGACCATGCCCGCGCGCAGGACGACGGCGGGCACCGCGCCGGCGAGGAGGATCTGCGCGACCTCGTCGCGCGACGCGAGGTGCTCGGTCGGCTCGCTGCCGGCCGGCGGGCGCAGGCCGCCCAGGTAGACGATGCGACGCACGCCGGCCCGCTCGGCCGCGGCGGCGAACGTCTGCGCCATCTCGCGGTCGGCGGCCGCGTAGTCGTCGCCGTCGGACATCGCGTGCAGGAGGTAGTGGGCCACGGCCACGCCGTCGAGCGCCCGCTCCAGCGACGCCGCGTCGGTCGCGTCGCCGCGCACGACCTCGACGTGCTCGACCCACCCGGCGTCGGGCAGCCGGGCCGGGTCGCGCACGAGCACGCGCACCTCGCGGCCGAGCTCGACGAGTCGCGCGGCCAGGTGGGCGCCGACGAAGCCGGTGACCCCGGTGACGAGCACCGGCGCCATGCTCAGGCCTTCTTCGGGGGCAGGGGGATGAAGCCGCTCGTGCGACGCACGTAGTCGTCGTAGCCGGGCTTGCTCTTGCGCATGCCCTTCTCGTTGTTCGCGGCCCCGGTGACCTTGGTGAGGAAGATCGTCATGGCGATCGGGCTGACGACGGTGGCGACACCGGCCCACGACGACGCGGCGACCAGCCAGATGCCGGCCCACACGCAGGCGTCACCGAAGTAGTTCGGGTGCCGGGTGTAGCGCCACAGGCCCTGGTCCATGATCTTCCCCTTGTTGTCGGGGTCCTTCTTGAACTGGGCGAGCTGCCAGTCGCCGACGGCCTCGAAGAACAGGCCGACCGCCCACACGACGACGCCGAGCCACCCGAGCCAGCCGACGACGCCGAGGTTGTTCATGCCGACCATGACCGGGGTGGCGACGAGGAACATCGCGATGCCCTGCGGCAGGAACACCCGGGTGAGCGCGACCTGCGCGAACGAGCGGCCGTCGGCCTCGGCCAGCTCGGCGTAGCGCGGGTCCTCGTCCTTGCCGCTGTTGCGGTGGTACAGGTGCGCGGCGAGGCGCAGGCCCCACAGCGTCACGAGGACCAGCAGGAGGAGCTGCGGCGCGGGCATGCCGTCGCCGGCGTTCGTCACGAAGACGGACACGACGGCGACGAGCACGAACCCGAGGGGCCAGGCGGTGTCGACGACGGTGAGCTTCTGCACGCGCACGGAGATGGCCATGCAGGCGCCCATGAAGACGACGACGGTCGCCAACCCGATCGCGAGCGTGAGCAGGCTGTGCGAGCCGTCGTTGGCGATCATGCGAGCCACTCCAGCGGGGTCAGCGGCATGTCGGAGCGTCCGGCCGGCGACGGCTTGACGGCGAGGATCTGGTCGACACCCATGCGGTTCTCCTCGAACGCGAGCGACCCGCCCGCCAGGTAGAGACGCCACACGCGGGCGGTCTCCTCGCCGACGAGCGCGACCGCGGTGCCCCAGTTCTCCTCGAGGTTGCGGGCCCAGCCGGCGACCGTCATCGGGTAGTGCTCGCGCATCGCCTGCACGTCGCGGATCTCCAGGCCGGCCCCGGCGATCAGGCCGATGGTCTTGGCGATCGGCTTCATGTGCATGTCGGGGGCGATGTAGGTCTCGATGAACGGGCCGCCGCCGGGACGGTCGCCGACCTGGTCGTTGCTGCGCGACATCTGCTGGATCAGCACGCGGCCGCCGGGACGCAGGTAGCGGTGGATCGACTCGGTGAACACGACGTACTCCTCGTCGCCGACGTGCTCGCCCATCTCGATCGAGGCGATCGCGTCGATGGTGCCGTCGGCCACGCCCGCCCCCGCGAGGTCGCGGAAGTGGCGCAGGCTCACCTCGACGCGACCCTGCAGCCCGCGCTCTGCGGCGCGCTTCATGACGAAGTCGCGCTGCTCGTGCGACAGGGTGACGCCGGTGACGTGGACGCCGTAGTGCTCGGCGGCGTGCAGGCTGAGCGAGCCCCAGCCCGAGCCGATGTCGAGCATCCGCATGCCGGGGCGGAGGCCGAGCTTGCGGCACACGAGGTCGAGCTTGGCGGTCTGCGCCTGCTCCAGCGACCAGGTCGGGTCGGCGTGGAAGCCGCTCGAGTAGGCCATCTGCGGGTCGAGGACGAGCTCGTAGAAGTCGTTGGAGAGGTCGTAGTGGTGGCTGATGGCGGCGCGGTCGCGCTCGCGGCTGTGCAGCTCGCCCGTCAGGTTCGACTCGGCGGCGGGTGCCTTCGGACGTCGACCGATCGCGCCGAGCCGCACGGCCAGCCAGGCGCCGCGCAGCGCGTGCCGGGCCTTGATGCGCGGGCGTGCGGCGTTCGCGTCGGCGGCGCGGGCGTCGCGGACGGCCTCCCACATGGTCCGCAGGCCGTCGGCGAGGTCGCCCTCGATGTCGAGGTCGCCCTGCACGTACGCGCGGGCGACGCCCAGCTCGCCGGGGGAGTACAGCACGTGGCGGACCGCGCGCTTGTCGCGCAGCACCAGGACGGGTGCGTCCTCGGGGCCGGCCTCGCTGCCGTCCCACAGCCGCAGTCGGACGGGGAGGGTCATGCCGAGGGCGTCCTCGGCGAGGGAGTGCAGCGCAGCAGCCTTGTTCATGGGGTCAATCCTGGTCCGGTCGGGTCGGCCCCGCCAGCCGGGGTCCGCGAGGGTGGTTCGACGCCGTCGGCGTCGGGGATCGGTGGGCGTCGGGTGCCGCGGCTGGGGCCGTGCGGCATCCTGAGCGCATGGAAGGTCGGGCCCGCGATCAGGGCGTGGTGGAGAGGGTCGTCACGGAGGTGCTCGGCTGGGCGGTCGTCGTCATCGGCATCATCCTCTGGCCGTTGCCGGGTCCTGGTCTGCTCATCATCCTCGCGGGCATCACGATCCTGGCACGGCAGCACGCGTGGGCGCGGCGGGTGCTGGACCCCTTGCGCGAGAAGGCGGTGGAGGCGGCCCGGTTCGGCGTGGCCACCTGGCCGCGCATCGTCCTGAGCGCGCTCGGCGGCGTCTGGCTCGCCGTGCTCGGTGTCGTGTGGTGGGTGAGCCCGACGATCCCGGAGTTCGAGGTGCTGGGCGTCGGCTTCGGGCCCCAGCTGCCCGCGGCGGGCTGGGCCACGGGTCTCGGGCTGGTCGCGTCGGCCTTCGCGGCGTGGGGTCTGCTCGTGTACAGCGTGCTGAGGTGGCGGGAGCGGTAGTCTCCGGCGCGTGACCTCACGCACGCGCAGCGTCCGGACGACCGCCCTGGTGGCGGTCCTCGCGGTCCTGGCGGGCACGGCCTTCGTGCCCGCGTCGGCCGCGTCGCGGGCGGACTCCGCGCGCGCTACGGCGGCGCGCATCGTCGCCTCCGCCCCGTCCGGGGGAGCGTTGCGGGTCGTCACGACCGTCACCGCACCCGACGGTCGACCCGTGGTGCGCACCGTCCGCGTGGCCGACCGTGCCCAGGCGCAGCGGGTCGTGGCCGCCCAGCTCGACGACCCGTCGGCGGTCACCGTCTCGATGGCGCAACCCGTCGCCGCGCTGCGCTCGAACGACACCCTGCGCGGTCGGCAGTGGGCACTCGACCGGCTCCAGGCGGAGACGCTGTGGCGCCGGGCCGACGGTCGCGCCACCCGCTCCACCCCGCGCGCCGTGGTCGCCGTCGTCGACACGGGCGTCGATCGCACCCACCCCGACCTGCGCGGCAACGTCATGCGCGGCGTCGACGTGCTCACAGGCGGGACGGTCAGCGGCGACCCCCACGGGCACGGCACCCACGTGGCGGGGTCAACCTCTCGCTCTCCGCCGGCACCGACGACCCGGCGCTCGCCCGCGCCGTGGCTTACGCGCAGCGCAAGGGCGTGCTCGTCGTCGCCGGCGCGGGCAACAGCGGGTGCGGGGTGCTGTTCCGTCCGGTCCAGTACCCGGCGGCCTACCCGGGCGTCGTGGGAGTCGGCTCGGTCGACGCCGACCTCAGGGGCTCGTCGTTCAGCAGCTGTGGCTCGTGGGTCGACGTCGTCGCTCCGGGACGGGGCATCTGGTCGACCGTCCCGCGCGACGACCGGCTGTCGTGCCGCGACGTCTACTGCGCGCTGAGCGGAACGTCGATGTCGTCGCCCTACGTCGCCGCGGCGGCCGCGCTCGCGATGAGCCGACGCGGGCTCAGCGCGCAGCGGGTCGCGGCGCGGCTCGAGGAGACCGCCCGCGACCTGGGTCCCCGCGGCAAGGACCAGAGGTTCGGCGCGGGCCTGCTCGACGCGCGGCGGCTGGTCGGATGAGCCTGCTCCTGCGCCGGTTCCCGGGCGCCGACCTGCCGTGGACGCGGCTGGGACGCGGGTCGACGCCGGTGCGTGAGCTCGATGGCTTCTGGCTGAAGGACGAGTCGGTCTTCGGCGACGGCGGTTGGGGCGGCAACAAGGTCCGCAAGCTGGAGTGGATCCTGCCCGACGTGCGACGTCGCAAGCGTGGGACGCTGCTCACGGTCGGCGGCATCGGCACCCATTGGGGCCTCGCGGCGGCGCTCTACGGACGCGAGGAGTGCCTGCGCGTCGTGCTGGGGCTCGTCGACCAGCCGGTCGACGACCACGTGCGCGAGCAGACCCGCCGCCTCGACGCGTCCGGTGCCGTGGTGCACCGCTTCCGCTCCGTGGCCCGGCTGCGGGCCGCGGCCCCGTTCCTGCTGGCCCGCTACGCCGACGGGCTGCGGACACCCGCCTACCTGCCGGCCGGCGGGTCGTCGCCCGTCGGCACGCTCGGCTACGTGGAGACGGCGCTCGAGATCGCCGAGCAGGTGCGGGCGGGTCTGCTGCCCGAGCCGGCGACGGTGGTGACGGCGGTCGGGTCGGGCGGCACGGCAGCGGGCCTGACGCTCGGCCTGCGGATGGCGGGGCTGCGCTCGCGCGTGCTCGGCGTCGTCGTCAACGACTCCTTCCGTCTCGACGCCGTCACGGTGGCGCGGCTGGCCGACGACACCGCGTCGTTGCTGCGCACGCGGGGCGCGCTCGTCGACGTCCGCGTCGGGCCCGACGACCTCGACGCCGACCACGGGTGGCTCGGCGCGACCTACGGGGCGTCCACCCCGGAGAGCGAGGCCGCCCTCGCCTGGGCCGCGGAGCAGGGCCTGCACCTCGAGC